>NZ_JBQHST010000002.1:0-109880 GCF_052066095.1 Collinsella sp. HCP28S3_B9 | reverse complement strand
AATGGTCGCCGGGTTTTTTTGAGCCCCCCCGTTGTGGGGTGTTTAAAAAAACCCCCCGTGCCAAATTAGCTACCCCCATCGGCTATCTCCCGCAGCCCACAATTCGGTTGAAAAGTGGGCTGCAGTTTCCTCGGGCTTGCCAAAGAGCGGCGGCTGCCTCGCCTCGCCTACTCCCCCAGCAGGGCCTTCTCGGGCGTGATCGGCAGCGAGCGAACCTGGTGGCCGGTGGCGTGCGCCACGGCCGAGGCAACGGCGGCGAGCGGTGTGTTGATGACGACCTCGCCGATCGACTTGGCGCCAAACGGGCCCGTCGGCTCGTAGCTCGGCTCAAAGGCCACGCGAATGCTGCCGATATCCAGGCGCGTGGGCAGCTTGTAGCTCATAAAGTTACCGGTGCGCAGGCGGCCGCGGTCGTCGTGCTCGACAATCTCGTAGAGCGCGTGACCGATGCCCTGGGCAATGCCGCCCTCGGCCTGGACGCGCGCGAGTGCCTCGTTGATCACGGTGCCGCAGTCCACAGCCGCCGCATAGTCCACCACAGTCACCTTGCCGGTGGCCTTGTCGACCTCGACCTCGGCAATGCCGGCCATAAACGGCGGAGGCGAAACGGGCAGGCAGGCAGAAGCATGCGAGGTGAGCGCGTCGCCGCCCGCGATGTTCTTGACGCACAGGTTGGCAAAGTCGCGCAGCGTGAGGTAGCGGCCGCACTCGCGGGCGGCGCGCTCGTCAGACAGACGCACGTACTGGCCGTCGAAGACCACGTCGGCGGCGTCCACGTCCCACATCTGGGCGGCCTTGGCGCAGATCTTCTCGCGCAGCTCGGTCGCGGCATTCTTGGCTGCCAGGCCCGTCACGTACGTGCCCGAGCTCGCGTACGAGCCGGCATCGAACGGCGAGACGTCGGTGTCCACGCCGCGCACCACGATAAGCGAGCTCTCCACGCCCAGCTCCTCGGCGGCAATCTGCGCCAGGATCGTGTCGACACCCATGCCGTTATCGGTGGCGCCCGTGCCGATGGTAATGAAGCCGTCCTCCTCCAGGCGCATGTCGATGCCGCCGATATCCACGTTGGAGATGCCCGAGCCCTGCATGGTGAGCGCGCAGCCCAGAGCACGCACGCGGTCGCCCAGGTCCACGGCCAGCGGCTTGTCGCGCCAGCCGATCATGTCCATCGCACGCAGCAGGCAGCGGTCGAGCGCGCAGGCGTTGAGCTTCTCGTTGTAGTACTGCGGCATAATCTCGCCCTCGCGCACGATGTTCTTAAGACGCAGGTCGGCGGGATCCATGTGCAGCATGTCGGCGAGCTCGTTGACGGCGCTCTCCACGGCAAACTGGCCCTGGGTGGCGCCGTAGCCGCGATACGCACCGCCGCGGTTGGTGTTGGTGTAGACGGCGTCCCACCTAAAGCGGCTCGCCTTCACGTGGTTGTAGATGGGCAGGCTCTTGTGGCCCGAGAGGCCGATCGTCGTGGTGGCATGTTCGCCATACGCGCCGGCGTTGGACAACGTGTGCAGGTCGATGGCCGTGATGGTGCCGTCGTTCATGGCGCCCAGCTTGACGGTCATCTGCATCTGGTGACGCGAGTTGCCCGCAGTGATGGTCTCCTCGCGGGTGTAGCAGCAATAGCTCGGACGGCCAGTCTGCTGCGTCACGAACGCCACGAAGATCTCGCAGCAGCCCGTCTGCTTGGAGCCAAAGCCGCCGCCGATGCGCGGCTTAATAACCTGCACCTGCGACTGCGGAATGTCGAGCGACTGCGCGACCATGCGGCGCACATGAAAGGGCACCTGCGTGGAGGTGGTCACCGAGATGCGGCCGAACGCGTCGGTCGTCGCGAAGGCACGGAAGGTCTCCATGGGCGCGGTCTGCGTGGCCTGGCTGGTGTAAGTGCGCTCAAAGACGATGTCGCTCTGGGCGAAGGCCTCGTCCAGGTCGCCAAAATCGCTGGTACCGCTACACACCAGGTTGCGAGCAACGTCGCCGCCCTGCGGGAACATAAAGGTCACGTCGCCCTCGGGGTGGACCACGATGTCGTTATCGAGCGCCTGGGTAAAGTCGAGCAGGGGCTCGAGCACCTCGTAGTCGACCTTGATGAGCTTGAGCGCCTTGTCGGCGGCCTCCTCGGTCTCGGCGGCGACGATCGCCACCTCCTCGTTTTGGTAGCGCACCAGGTTCTCGAGGATCAGGCGGTCGTAGGGGCTCGGCTGCGGATAGCTCTGGCCGGCGATAGTAAAGCGGCGCTTGGGCACGTCCTCGTAGGTGTAGACGCCCACGACGCCGGGCACCTTCAGGGCGCGCGACGTATCGATGGAGCGGATCTTGGCACGGGCATACGGGCTGCGCTTGAGCTTGACGATAAGGGCGCCGGCGGGCACCAGGTCTCCTGTGTAGACGGGACGCCCCTCGAGCAGGGCCTTCGAGTCCTTCTTGGGCTGCTTATGGGTGATCTGCTTGTACGAGACGCCATCGCAGCTGGTGTCGTTGACCGGAAGCTCGGGCATCTCAAAGCCCACCTGCACGCCGGACTCGTTAAGGAAGCGGACGATGGCGCGCAGCTGGCTCTCGTAGCCGCTGCAGCGGCAGAGGTTGCCGGCGAGCTGGCGCGAGAGCTCTTCGCGCGTGGCGACGAGGCTCGGGTCCTCCTTGGCGGCGCGGGCAAGCGCCAGCACGTTCATGATGAGGCCGGGGGCGCAAAAACCGCACTGCTCGGCGCCTTCGGCAGCCATTGCGTGGGCGAGCGCCTCGGACTCGGCCTTGAGGCCCTCGAGCGTGGTGACGGAGCGGCCCTCGACGCGCGCAGCGGGAACCGAGCAGCTCAGCACCGGGTCGCCGTCGAGCCACACCGTGCACAGGCCGCAGTTAGTAGTCTCGCAGGCGCAGCGCACCGACGCGCAGCCCTGCTCGCGCAGCAGCGCAAAGAGCATGGTGTCGGGGGCAATCTGAACCTTGACCTTGCGGCCGTTGAGCGTAAAGGAAAGATCGATGAGTTTGGCAGCCATTAGCGCACCTCGCTAGAATCGACGCCGGGCACGCGGCGGCAGGAATACTCGTCCGTGGCAAACTTAGGCACTTGCACGCCCTCGAGCTCGCGGGCAAGCGAGGCCGAAAGCTCGATGCCGGCGGCGCGGCACACGGCCTGCACGGCAAGCGGCGCCGAGATGCAACGGCGATAGTCGGCCGAGCCCCACAGGTTGGTGCCGTAGCTCAGTGCGCGTACGGACGCGGCCAGGGCGCGCAGCTCGTCCTCGGAAGGCTGCTCGCTCACCAGGCCGCACGCCTCGCCCTGCAGCAGGGTCGCGCGCAGCGGGCGGGCGCCCACGGTGACATGCCAGCTGTTGTCCCACCAGGCGGCGGTGACGTTTAAGGAGGGGAAGTCGGTCGCGGCCTTGCGCACGGCCTCGTAGCTTGCGCGGTAATCGTGCTTAACGACCACCACGTGCTCGATCACGTCGCGCACGTAGCCCATATCCACGAACTCGGCGAGCGGCACGCGGCCGGCACCCGTCAGCTCAACGTACGAATCGAGCGCCAAAAAGGCCGAGAGCACGTCCGAGAAACCAAAGCGACCGTAGATGCTGCCGCCCACCGTGGCGGTGTTGCGCAGCTGCACGCCCACGATATCGTGGACGGCGAACTCAAAGACATGGTTGACAAGCGCGTTGAGCTCGGCATGGCGCTCGAGCTGGCGCAGGGTGCACATGGCACCGATGCGAAACTCGGTCTCGGTCTCCTCGATCTGATCGAGTCCGCAGGCCGAAAGGTCAATCGCCGTCGCCACGCGACGCGAACCCAGGCGCATCCAGATGCCGCCGCCCACAATCTTGTTGTTGCGGTTCTTCTGTAAGAGCTCATAGGCTTCGGCCGCGTTTCCAACGCGAACGTAGGTACCGAACTTGAGCACGTTCTCCCCCATCTCTTCACTTGTCCAGTACCTCTAAGTGTGCCAAACGAGGGCGCACAGCCCTCGCCACCATAGAAAAAGGCTCCCAGCCGGATGGCTGGGAGCCTCATCACATGCTATGTCAAGCGAAGATTTAGCAGACGCCCTGGGCGAGCATGGCGTCGGCGACCTTCAGGAAGCCGGCGATGTTGGCGCCCATGACAAAGTTGCCCTCCTGGCCGTACTCCTTGGCGGTGTCGTCCACGTTGTGGAACATGCCGCGCATGAGCTGCTCGAGCTTGCCGTCGACCTCCTCGAAGGTCCAGGACAGGTGCTCGGCGTTCTGGCTCATCTCCAGGCCGGACACGAGCACGCCGCCGGCGTTGGCAGCCTTACCGGGCATAAAGGCGACGCCGTTCTCCTGGAAGTAAGTCGTGGCCTCGATGGTCGTGGGCATGTTCGCGCCCTCGCCGACCACCTTGCAGCCGTTGGCGACGAGCGCCTGGGCGTCCTCGAGCAGCAGCGTGTTCTCGCGAGCGCAGGGCAGCGCGATGTCGCAGGGCAGCTGCCACACGCCGCGGCCGTCGCCCTCGTGCCACACGGCGTTGGGCTTCTCGTCAACATACATGGCGAGCGTGACGCCCTTGTCGTGGCCGGAGCGCTTCTTGTTGTAGACGTGCTCGAGCACGGTGTAGTCGATGCCGTCGGGATCCTCGACCCAGCCGTGGGTATCGGAACAGGCGAGCACCTTGCCGCCGAGCTGGGCGACCTTCTGGACCGCGTAGATAGCGACGTTACCGGAGCCGTGAACGACAACGTTCTTGCCCTCGAAGGAGTCGCCGCGGCTCTTGAGGTACTCGTCCACAAAGTAGACCAGACCGTAACCAGTGGCCTCGGTACGGGCGAGCGAGCCGCCAAAGGAGAGGCCCTTGCCGGTAAGGACGCCGGTCCACTCGTTGGTCAGGCGCTTGTACTGACCGAACATGTAGGCAACCTCGCGGCCGCCAACGCCCAGGTCGCCGGCGGGAACGTCGGTGTTGGGGCCAATGTGGCGATAGAGCTCGGTCATGAAGGACTGGCAGAAGTGCATGATCTCGTTGTTGGACTTGCCCTTGGGGTCAAAGTCGGAGCCGCCCTTGCCGCCGCCCATGGGAAGGGTGGTCAGGCTGTTCTTGAGGATCTGCTCCAGACCCAGGAACTTGAGCATACCCAGGGTGACCGTCGGGTTAAAGCGCAGGCCGCCCTTGTAGGGTCCAATGGCAGAGTTGAACTCGACGCGGTAACCGCGGTTGACCTGAACCTTGCCCTGATCGTCGACCCAGGGAACACGGAACATGACGATGCGCTCGGGCTCGACGAGGCGCTCCAGCAGGGCGGCCTCCTCGTACTCGGGGTGGGCGTCGAGCGCCGGCTGGATGGTGCCGAGGATCTCGGTCGCGGCCTGGATGAACTCAGGCTGCTCGGGATAGCGGGCCTTGAGCTCTTCGAGAACTTTCTGCGTGTAGCTCATGCTTCCTCCAATGATGGGAAACGAAAATGTCGGTCACGGCACCCTATGCGCCGCGAACTTTATCGTGTATGGATAATATCGCACTGTTGCAGCAAAGTTTCGCATAAGCCGACGAGCAGATGTTTCGTTTTGATTACGATGCAGGTAGAAGCGTTTTTGAGCGCCCGACGTACAAATCGCGTGTTTCGAAGCTGTTTCGTCCACATGTTCCAAACCACCACATTGGGGACACATGATGCGCCCGGGCACACCGGCGGCAAGACAGACGACACGGCGGACCCGCATAAAAACAAAACAGCGCCTTTGCGGCACGCAGCAAGACCGCGAGCACAAAAGCGCTGGTGGCGTGTGGCGGGAACGTATGTGAATCGAACACATCCAAGACGTTTTGCACGCCTCGCAACGGTTTTGAGGACCGCGGAGCCCACCGGAGCCCATCCGTTCCCAAGTGCGGCGGTATTTTACCAAACCGAGCAGCCAGTCTAGCGCAGGGACCTCAGGCCGCCGGCTTCCTTGTCGAGCACCGTAAAGCGCACGGCATCCAGGTGCTCCAAGATGCTGATGGCACGTTTGCGCGACACACCCAGCGCCTCGCGCAGCACGCTCGTGGTGGCAGCGCCGCCGGCTGCCTCAATGACAGCGGCGACAAGCTCGCGCGCATGGGCTTCCGAGATGGCAGACAGTGCAACGTCGCGCTCGACCTTAACGATCGAGCGGTTGAGCGAAAGCTCGCGCAGGGCGCGCGTCATGGTGTCGCGGTCGAGCTGCAGTCGCTCACCCACCTCGGGCAGCGTCGGCGCATCGAGGCCGGCCCCGTCGAGCAGCGCCACAATGCGCTCACACGCCTCGCGCACCACACGCGCCGCGACAGCAGCGGAGTGCGGGTCGAACACCTCGGTGCCCTCGGCGGCGCACACGCCACGCGAGCAGCCCTCGGCAATCAGGGCCGCGGCAACGCCTTCATCGGCGGCAGGCCACGCAGCATGGGCAACGGCGCCGGGCGTAAAACCCGTCTCCTTGGGAGCCGCCGCGTGCATGGCAGACAGGGTCGCCGCCAGCACGTCCATGGCGGCATCGAGCACGGCGCCATTCGCATACAACGTGCCGCCCGAGCCGGCAAGCTCGCAAACAACACCTCGCGCCACCAACTCGCCCAGCGCGGCATCGGCCTCACCGGCAACAAGATCGAGCGCCTCGGCAACATCAGCCGCCGCAACCGGCAGCGCTTGCAGCGCCAGCCACGCGTCTACGCCAGCAACGGCATCGCCGGCTTCAAGCGCCGCAAACAGCGCACGCTCGCCGGCCGAAAGCTCGCGCGAGCGACGGCAGCGCGAAAGCAGCACACGCCCGCCGCCGATGAGCATAACGGGCGAATACGACAGCACCACGGCATGGTCTCCGGCGCGCAGCGGCAATGGCTCCTCCAGGCGCACCTGCACGGTACGGGTCTCGCCCACCGCCATGGGGGCCTCGCCCTCCAAAAGCATGACGCGGCCGATGACCTCGGCCGTGCCGGCCATCACGTGCACGCGCGCGCCCGACTCGAGCACGCGCGGCTTGGCGCCCTCGCGGCCCAGGTAGGTAAACGTCATCATAAAGCGCAACGTCTGACCAAAGCGACCCGCCACGCCCAGCATCTCACCACGGTCAAGCGCCGCGACACCGTCACCGACCAGGTTGAGCGCCACGCGTTGCCCAGGCAGCGCGCGCGGCGTATCGCCATGCACCTGAATCCCGCGCACACGACAGACCGTACGCGACGGCAAAGCCATCAGCTCGTCGCCCACCGCAACCGGCGCATCGTGCAGCGTTCCCGTAACGACGGTGCCGACACCCTTGATCGTAAAGCAGCGGTCAATCGGCAGGCGAGACGAGGCATCGCTCCGATCGGAACGGTCGCGGCAAGCATCCCAGCAGGCACTTACCTGCTCGTCGAGCACCGCAAGCAGCCCGTCGATCCCCTCGCCCGTCTTGGACGACACGGGCACAATCGGCGCGCCCGCAAACACGGTACCCGACAAAAAGTCATCGACATCGAGCTCGGCAAGCTCGGTCATCTCGGCATCGGCCAGGTCGCACATCGTCAGCGCGACCACCATATGCGTGACGCCCAGCAGCTCCAGCACATGCACGTGCTCGCGGGTCTGCGGCATCACGCCCTCGACGGCCGAAACCACCAGCACGGCCACGTCGATACCCGTGGCGCCCTGCACCATGGCGCGCAGGTAGTGGGCATGGCCAGGCACGTCGACCAGGCCGACAATCTTGCCACTCGGCAGCGCCAGCTCGCCAAAGCCAAGCTCAACGGTCATACCTCGACGACGCTCAACCTCCAGACGGTCGGGATTCTTGCCGGTCAGTGCCTCGATCAATGCAGACTTACCGTGGTCGACGTGGCCCGCCGTGCCAACGATAACGGGACACTCCACCAGCGCCTGGACCTCACTCATCGAGCAATCGCCTTCTCAACGCATGCGGCAAGCGTCGACGCCGCCGTCTCGATATCGCGGTCGCCCACGAGCGTACGGACGTCAAACAAAATGCGATCGTGCGAGGTTCGCGTGACGACCGGCGTGTCGAAGTCCTGGACAAGCGAGCGCTTGAGCGCATCGACCGTCAGGCGCGCGTCAACAAGACGCACGGCAACGCACATCGTGGGCAGCTCCATGGTAGGCAGCGAGCCGCCACCGGGGGTCGACGATTCCTCGACGATCTCCACCTGAACGGCGCACGGGCAACCGGCCTTATCGAGCCCGGCGACCATACGATCGCGCAGCTTGCGGGCACGTCGCTCCAAATGGGCCTGCGGCAGCGTAAGCATGTTGAGCACCGGAATATCGCGATGGGCAACATCGGCGCCGTCCATGTAGATACGCAGCGTGGCCTCGAGCGCCGTAAGCGCCAACTTGCCCGGACGAAGAGCGCGCATGAGCGGATGTGCGCCGCAGGCCTGGACCAGATCGCGACGGCCCATGATGATGCCCGCCTGCGCCGCGCCCAGCAGCTTATCGCCCGAGCACGACACGATATCGAGCCCCGCCGCGACCGAAGCCGGCGTGGGTTCCTCGCCACCGCGCACCAGGATGTCATCGGGCAGGAGCGCGCCCGACCCCTGGTCCTCATAGAACAGCAGGCCATGCTTGTGAGCAAGCGCCGCAAGCTCCCGAGAGCTCACCTCCTCGTGAAAGCCCTCGATGCGATAGTTGGAAGGATGGACCTTGAGAATCATGGCCGTATCGGGCGTGATGGCTTGCTCATAATCTTCTAGGTGCGTGCGGTTGGTGGCGCCGACCTCGACGAGCTGGGCGCCCGAAGACGCCATGACATCGGGGATGCGAAAGCTGCCGCCGATCTCGACAAGCTCGCCGCGGCTAACGATGACCTCCTTGCCTGCGGCATGGGTCGCCAGCACCAGCAGCACCGCGGCGGCGTTGTTGTTGACCACAAGCGCGTCCTCGGCACCGGTGAGCGAGCGGATCAGATGCGCGGCGTGTTCCTTGCGCGACCCGCGCGAGCAGGTGTCCACGCTGTACTCGAGCGTACTGTACCCGCGCGCAACCTCGGCCACGGCCTTTGCCGCCGACTCCGCGAGCGGGGCGCGGCCCAAGTTGGTATGGATGACCACGCCCGTGGCGTTGACGGCAGGGCGCAGGCTCGGCAGCGCGGAGCGGTGCGCACGCCACTCGATCGCCGAGGCCAGGTCGCGCTTAGAGCGCGGGACGGCACCGGCGCGAATGGCGGCGCGTTCCTCGTCGAGCTCGGCCGTGACGGCGGCATGCACCACCGCGTCGCAGGTCTCCCCCGCCGCCTTCACTACCGGCCACTCGGCGAGCAGCTCGTTGACGGAGGGAATGGCGCGCAGGCGGGCGCGAACCTCATCGGACATGTTCTGGCTATCGCTCATGTGCGGCCTTTCAAAACCAAAGGTGAATCAATCGTTCGAACGTCAAACTATCGGCCGATTAGATCGGCTGAATCAATCAATCGCTATTATCCTCGCACGACGACGCCCCGCGGGAGGTCCAACGTCAAACAGACGGTACCCTACGCCTCAGACTTCTTGGCGTAGATAAACCAGTAGCCGAGCGCGACCAGAACCGCACCGCCCACGATGTTGCCCAACGTGGCGGCGGACAGGTTAAACGCAATGCACGCGGCGTTGAGCGCATCGGCGCCGGCGACGTCGGCACCATAGCCGCACGCGTGCATCACGGCACCCATGGGCAAAAAGTACATATTGGCAACGCAGTGCTCAAAACCGCAGGCCACAAAGGCGGCGATGGGCAGCAGAATGCCCACGACCTTATCGACCACGGTCTTGCCGGCGGTACCGATCCACACGGCCAGGCACACAAAGATGTTACACAGGATGCCGCGGAAGAAGATCGTCAGCCAGTCGATCGTCACCTTGCCGGCGGCGACACTCACCATGGAATTGGCGACCGCCTCGCCGTTGAGCTTGTAAATGCCGGCCATGTACACCAAAAAGACGATGAACAAGGCACCGGCAAAGTTGCCAAGCCATACAACGACCCAAGCCTTGAGCATCTGGACCAGGGTGATCTTTTTGCTCTTGAGCGCGCAGACCATAAGCGAATTACCGGTGAACAACTCGGCGCCACACACCAGCACCAGCACCAGGCCCAGGCAAAAGCACAGGCCGCCCACGACGCGCTGGGCACCCCAGCCCAGCGTGCTGTCGCTCAAAAACACCGTAAAGAACAGACCGCCGAAGGCGATAAACGCACCGGCGAACATTGCCAACAGAAAGGCCTGAGCGACCGGCAGGTTAGCCTTGGTCACGCCGGCAGCCTCGGTCTTGGCCTCGATCGCGGCGGGCGCCAGGCAATCGGGAGCAGGGTACTCCACCTTGGAATCTGCCATGTCAATCACTTCTTTCCTAATCACCAGGGACAAGCGTTGCTACAGCTCCTGTCCCAAGCGGACAAAATGGGAAAAGTCGTTGGCAACCACGGCGTCGTACACGGCGTCAACGGCGTCAAAGACTTCCGGGGACATGGGGTTGTAGAACTCCGTGTCGCCCGGCTGAATCCCTATGAAGAAGATATCATCGCACGATTGCTCGATTTCTTCGATCAGAATCGACAAAGGGAGCGAATGCGCGGTGAACATCGACTTGCGGGCTACGTCGCGTTTGTCGAGCAGGCGGATGGTGCCACCTGCTGAGCATGCAGGCCAAAGTCGTCGTCGAACACCGAGATGCCGGCCTTGGCCGACCCGCGAAAACCGCGCTCGTCGAGCAGCGCATCGCAGGCCTCGAGTAGCGACGGCACGTGCCAACCATAATCTGCCAGATAATAGCCGGCGTTTCCTGGCCGAGCAATCTCAACCTGAAGCTCAGGTGCAAGTTACGGTGAAATACGGACTACATGGGCCATAAAAGCCGGAAAACAGTCCGTATTTCACCGCAACTTAGGAGGGGATGTGGGGTTCCCAGCATGTATATGGAAATGCTCTGCTTCCAAAAGGAAGCAGAGCCATTCATCAATCTTATGGAGCGGGCGACGGGAAGTCCAAGGGTTTGCTTCGCAAACCCTTGTTTCGCTGCGGGCCATTGGCCCTTGCGTGCTGCGCTAGAAAATGCTCACCCATTTTCTCGGCTTCGCACCCTGCCGGGTTGTTTTCCCGTCGCCCGGCACGCTTATGAAAACGGCTCTGGCACCAAATAGAGCCAAAGCCGTTAAAACTATCCTATGGAGCGGGCGACGGGAATCGAACCCGCGTCATCAGCTTGGAAGGCTGGGGTTCTACCATTGAACTACGCCCGCAAGATATGGTCGGGACGACAGGATTTGAACCTGCGACATCCTGCTCCCAAAGCAGGCGCGCTACCAAACTGCGCCACGTCCCGAAGGTGTTGAGCAGCTAAGGTCTAAACCTTGCGTGTCCCAAAGCGAAGGAAATTATAGGGGAGACTTCCCGCTTGTGCAAGCGACGATACCCTAGCTCCTCGAATGTGTGACAAACTGGCTATGGAGCAGGCCAATCACAAACGCCACAACGGCGGCCGGCGCCCACGCGGCTCCAATATCCGCCAGCGGCAGCGCATCGAACGGCAGCCACGCGCCCGCAAAGAACGCGTCGCGGACCGAAGTGATTACGCTCTGCACCGCGACGACGCCGCCGACCCAGACCCACACCTGCGGATGAGCGTCGCAAAAGCCGTGCACCAGGCCCATAAGCACCAGCACGATGGCAACGGGATACAAGGCGTTGAGCATGGGCACCGAGAACATGAGGATCGCGTCGAGACCCACGTTGGAGAGCACGCAAGAAAACGCCGCGAACACAAAGGCGAGAACCGCAAAGGGACGGCGCATGGCCTCCTCGGAAGCCTCCGCTCCCCCTTCGACCACATACGTCTCGCAGAAGTAGCGCGAGCAGCAGCTGATGAGGCCGATGCACACGTTCATGCAGGCGAGGAAAAAGATCGCAAAGACCACGATCGTGCCGGCAAGACCAAAGTGTATGGAGGCAGAGCGGGCAAGGATGGCGGCGCCGTTGGTAGCGTCGGGTATAACCGTGCCGAGCTGCATGCCGGCAAGCGCCAGGCCGCAGTAGATGATGGCCATGAGCACGCCGGCGATCACACCGGAACGCGAAATCTCGAAGGCCACGCGCTTATCGTCGGTCACGCCCAGCTCGTGGATGGTCTCGGCGATGATAATGCCAAAGGCGAGCGACGCAAGCAGGTCCATGGTTTGATAGCCGGTCAAAAAGCCCTGCACGGCAGCGCCTGCATCGTAGGGAGCCTGCGGCGCGCCAGCGGGACCCAACGGCGAGACCACGGCGGCACCCACGACCAGCACGATGAGCGCAATGAGTGCGGGTCCCGTAATGCGACCGAGCACGCGCGTGATAACGCCCGGACGCAGCGTGAGCGCAAACGCGACGACAAAGAAGCCAACGGCAAAAACCAAACGTGCCGTGCCGAGCGAGACGCCCTCCGGCAGCAGCGGCACCAGCATCTCGAAGGCCGTGGAGCTCGTGCGCGGAATAGCCAGGCACGGGCCGATGGCTAGATACACCGCCGCAACGAAGAATTCGCCAAACTTAGGATGCACACGCCCGGCCAGCTCGCGCGCCGTTCCGGCAAGCGCCACGGCGATAAAGCCCATGACGGGCAGGCCGATGGCGGCAATCAGAAAGCCGAGCATGGCGAGCGGCGTGGCAGAGCCAGCCTGCAGCGCCAACAGCGGCGGAATAATGAGGTTGCCGGCGCCAAAGAGCATCGAGAACAGGGCGATGCCGACGGTAACGACATGGTCGGAGCGCAGGCCGCGCGGGGCGGATGAGGCCATGGGACCACCTTTCGGGTCGAAACAAAACGGGACGGGCAAAAGACCCGTCCCGCAAGTATAAACGTTTGAGCAGGTCAGATGATGCAAAGCATCAATCTGGTTGCCTCTTTAGATCCGCTACGCGTCAGAGCGACGGCGACGCAGCAGCTCGAGCCCCAGTGCGACAAGCGCAACAGCACCCGCGGCCACAGCGACAGCCAACGGCGTGCGATCGCCCGTATCGGCGAGCTGCTGAGCACTCGACTTGGAAGACTCCTTCTTACCGGAGTTTTCCGCGCCCGATGCCTTTGCCTTATCGACTGCGGAGTCATCCGAGCTACCGGGTTTTGTCGGATCCTTTGAATCCGGCTGGTCGGAATCGGGCGTTCCGGGCTTTTCCGGCTCCGGCTTACTCGGGTTGTCAGGCTCGGGCTTGTCCGGCTGGTCCGGGTCGGGCTTGTCCGGCTGATCAGGCTCCGGTTTATCGGGCTCAGGCTTGCCCGGGTCCGGCTGGTCAGGCTGGTCAGGCTCGGGCTTGTCCGGCTGGTCCGGGTCGGGCTTGCCCGGATCGGGAACCACCGGGTCCGGGTCGACAGGCTCCTGCTTCTTCTTCACCGTCAGCGTACCGGGCTCAACCATGACATCGAAGTTCGGGTCGGTGACCGTCGCCTCGATCTGGTACTCGCCCGCCGGGGAACTCTCATCGGCGACGCAGGAGTACTCGACCTTCACGCCCGAGGTATTGGCCGAGCTCTTTAGGCTCGAGGTAAACGCGGGGTTCGTCTCTCCCTCGAAGCGTTCAGCATCGTCGACCTTTACCTTAAGCTTCGCCGGCGCAATCTTGAAGTTGCGCGAGGCGGCGCCGATATACCCGTTGCTTCGCAGCGTGGCAACGGCGCGATACGTGCCCGCATCGGTCGGGGCCTCACTCGACGAATAGTGTGTGCCGCCCGTCCCGTAATACCTGATCCTCAAGTCACCTTCGCAGGCCTTGGGAACCCCCGTGACCTCGGGCGCCTGGGCGTCACCACTATAGACGAAGTCGCCGCCTGCAAATGCGAGCTCGACCCGCTTCGCCTGAACGACCAGAACGAAGTGCGCGGTCGCGGTCTTGCCATGAGCATCCTTGCACGTGACGTCAAAGGTAGACACTCCGGCCTTGAACGAGGTGCCCGAGAGCGTCAGACCGCCCGCCGTGCGGATGAGCTTAAATCCGTCTGGGAGCTTAGCGTCGTCCCACGTGTACTCATACGGAGCTTCGCCACCCGCGGCACCCAAAATCGTCGCGCGATACGTGTTATGCGCACGTGCAACCGGCAGCAGACCGCCGTTGAACACGAGGGCATCCCGGGGCACAACGGAAACGACGGCGCGATCGCTGTCCACCTGTGTCTCGGTACGAAGATATCGCTGAGTGACGCGGCAGGAATACTCGCCGGCGCAATCCTCATCGAGGCCCTCGATGAGAAGCGTCTCCTCCGTCTCGCCCTCAAGCGCCACAGCCTCGCCGCCCACCATGTGGAACCACTGATAGGAAAGCTCAATCTCGGCAGCAGAACCCGTGGACGAGGACGCGTGGTCGAGGACGCCCTTCCCCGCCTCGGCAGCAACCGAGAGCACAACAGCATCGTCCTCGTGGGCACTCGCATCCTGTGGCTGCGCAATCACCTTCGGAGCGTCCGCTTTCGCGAACTCGAACGTAATCTCGTGCGACGCGGTGACGCCACTCAGCGTGACCTCGTACGCTCCGCCCTCATAGTCGGAGATATCAAGATCGATGGCCTTGTCCGAGTCGGCTTCCGTGACCGTCACCCGCTCGAGGTAGTAGCCCTCGTCAGGCGTCGCCGAGAGCGTCACGTCGCCGCCGGCATCAACGGTGACGGAAGCGTTGTTGACCGAACCGTTGACCGCCTTCGCCGTCACCTCAAAGCGCTCGGGCTTGTCCGGGTTATCGGGCTCGGGGTTATCAGGGCCGGGATTATCGGGATCCGGCTTGGGGCCCGGATCAGGCTGATCGGGATCCGGATTATCCGGGTCGGGGTTGGGACCAGGACCAGGCTGATCGGGATCCGGGTTGTCCGGGTCAGGGTTATCTGGATTGTCCGGCTCAGGGTTATCCGGGTCCGGATTGTCCGGGTCCGGAACCACCGGGCCGGGATCGACGGGCTCCTGCTTCTTTTTAACCGTCAGCGTTCCGGGCACGACCTCGACATCGAAGTTCGGGTCGGTGACCGTCGCGCCGATCTGGTACTCGCCAGCAGGAGAGCTCCCATCGGCAACGCAGGAGTACTCGACCTTCACACCCGAAGTGTCAACCGCACTCTCCAGGCTCGAGGAAAACGCTGGGTTCGCCTCTCCCTCGAAGCGCTCGGCGTCGTCAACCCTCACCTTGAGCTTTGCCGGTGCGATCTCGAACTGGCAGGCAGCGGCACCGATGTAGCCGTGGCTGCGCAGCATGGCGACAGCGCGATACGTACCGGCATCGGTCGGGGCCTCACTCGAGGAATATTGCGTACTTCCACATCCGTAGTACCAGACCTTAAGGTCGCCCTTGCAAACCTTAGGAGCACCGAAAACTTCGGGGGTCTGCGGCATGCCGCTATAGGTAAAGTCGCTATCCGCAAACGCGAGCTTTACGCGCTTTGCCTGAACAACGATCGCAAAGTGGGCAGTCACGGCCTCGCCACGTGCATCCGTGCACGTGATGTCGAAGGTGGAAACGCCCGTCTTGGACGGAACGCCAGAGAGCGTCAGGCCGCTCGAAGTACGGGAGAGCTTGAGCCCGTCGGGGAGCTTCGCCTCATCCCATGCGTACTCGTACGGAGCCTTGCCGCCCGCGGCCCCGGCAATCGTTGCGAGGTACGTGCTGTGGGCGCTCGCTGCCGGCAGCAGGTCGCCGTTAAATACAAGGGTGTCCCACGGCACGATGGAGACGGAGGCACAATCACTGTCCGTCTGCTTCTCAGTACCAAGGTAGCGCTGAGTGACGCGGCAGAAATACTCGCCGGCCTGCTCGTCATCGAGGTCCGCGAGTGAGAGCGTCTCCCCCGTCTCGCCCTCGAGCGCCACGGCCTTGCCATTCACCATGCGGAACCACTGGTAGGAAAGCTCGACCTCGGCAGCGCAACCCGTGGACGAGGCAGCGTGGTCAGCGACGTTTTTGCCTGCCTCGGCCGCAACCGAGAGCACAGCCGAATCGCCTTCATGGACGCTCACGTCCTGCGGCTGCGCGACCACACGCGGAGCGTCCGCCTTCGCGAACTCGAACGTGACCTCCTGCGATGCGGTGACATCGCTCAGCGTGACCTCGTACGCCCCGCCCTTGTAATCAGAAATGTCGAGGTCAACGGTCGCATCCGAGCCTGCCTGCGCGACCGTCGCGCACTCGAGGTAGCAGCCCTCGTCGGGCGTTGCCGAGAGGATCGCTTCCCCGCCCTCAACAACCGAAACCGAAGCATTGTCGACCGAACCGTTGACCGCCTTCGCCGTCACCTTGTAGTGCTCGGGCTTCTTCTTGACCGTCAGCGTGCCGGGGTCGACCGCGACATCAAAGTTCGGATCGGCGACCGCCGCGTCGATCTGGTATTCACCCGCCGGCGATTTCTCATTCGCCGAGCAGAAGTACGTAACCTTTACGTCCGACGTGTCGCAACGACTCACCAAGCTGGAGGTAAACTCGGGGTTCTTCTGACCCTCAAAGCGCTCAGCATCGTCGACCTTCACCAGCAGCTGAGCCGGCGCAACAGTAACCGTCAGTTCAACGTCTTCGGCGGCAAGATAGTTACGCGAGGCAGCGGCACGGGCGACAACACGCGCCGTACCGGCGGCCTTCACCGTCGCGCAGCGTCCCTTAATCGAAACCGGGCTCGCATCGTCATCGGAATCAACCAGCTCAAAGCTCACGGGAGTCTGGGCAACGTTGTTAAACACAATGGGGTCTCCACCGTACACACCCGAATAGCTCGTCGTGCCCGTAATGACCTGGCTTGCCTTTGCAATCGAGAACTCGGCGGACTTTTTACCCTGATAGTTGGTGTCAGTCACCTTAACCGTGACGCGGTAGTTGCCACTGTCGCACGGCTCCAGCGCCGTCGGACCATAGGACGTTCCATCTATACCGCGATAGGCAACGGAATAGGCAGACGCATCAAGGCCGGCAACCGCAACCGCCGCACCGTGTCGTGCGCCATCGTATGTCACATCAGACGTCTCGATCGAAATATCGACCGGGGCCTTCTCGATCGTAAAGTCACAGGAGGCATTACCGACATATCCGTTGGCTTCGAGCGTCGCCACCGCACGATACGTGCCGGCATCCACCGGCGCCTGATCCGACGAGTAATGTGTGTCGTCCGTGCCAACATACGTTAGTTCGACATCGTCCTCGCAACCCTCGGGCACGCCCGAAAGCTCCGGGGCCTGCGCCGTCGCATTGTAGGTAAAGGTCTGGCCCTCAAATGCAAGTGGGGCTTTCTTCGCCTTCACGAGCAGCACAAAATGCGCTACGCGCTTATTACCCAGGTCATCGGTACACCTAATCTTGAAGCTATGCACACCCGTAGCCGCAGGCACGCCCGAGAGCACCAAGGCGCCCGATCCGTCATCTGCCAGCGTCAGCTGCATGCCCTCAGGAACCGCAACATCACCCAAGTTATACGCATACGGCGCCTTGCCGCCCGTAGCGCCGGCAATCTGGGCACGGTATTCATCGTGAGCGGTCGCCACCGGCAGCACACGCCCGTTAAACACAAGCGTTTCTCGGGGCACGATGGATACCTTCGCATGTTCGGTATCCGTCTTTGTCACCGTGCCCAGGTAGCTCTGCGTAATGCGGCAGAAGTACTCGCCCTCGCCGTCGCTGTCGAGCTGGGCGATCGAAAGCGTCTCCCCCGTCTGGCCCTTTAGCGGCTCTACCTTGCCACCATCGTCAGACATGCGATACCACTGGTAGCTCAGCTTGACGTCTGCAGCGGATCCAGAAGACACGGCCGCATGGACGCGAACATTGCGCCCCGCCTCGGCGGCGAACGAAAGCTCAACCGGATCGCCCTCGTAAGCACTCGCATCCTGCGGCTGAGCGAGCACCTCCGGAGCCGCAGCCTTCGCGAATTCAAATGTGACCTGCTGCGGAGCACTCACGCCACTCAGTGTGACTTCGTACGCCCCACCCTTATAGTCAGAAATATCAAGGTCATAGGCATTGCCAGCCGAACCGTCATCGCCTGCCTCTTCGGCAACGGTCACGCGCGTCAGGTAGCAGCCCTCATCGGGCGTCGCCGAAAGCGTCACCTTGCCATCCGTAGCGACCAAAGCAGACTCCGGATCAACCGATCCGTTGACCGCTCGGGCCGTCACCTTGTACTTAGGCGCCTCCGCAAAGCGCGCCTCGACGGTCATGTTGTCCTCGGGGACAAACGTCCAGGTAGCATCCGTGCTCAGCGGCTCATCGCCCAACGACCCGTCGTCATTGCGCGTATACCACCCATCAAACACATAGCCCGCATCGGGAACAGCAGTCAGGGTCGTGGACTCACCGTTCTCGACTTCGTTGGTCACGGCATAGCCCAGAGATTCGTCCTCGGAGGAACCCTCGACGTGTCCGCCCTGACGCGAATCCACCGCCGTAACCGTCATCGACGCCCGCTCATAAACGGCCGTAAAAGTACGGTTGCCAAACACTACGCGGTTGATCACCGGCGTAAATCCCACAGGCATGCCGTTCTCGTCGACCCAGTATTTAAACTTCCAACCCTCGTGCGGCACGGTAAACATAATCGCCGCGGAGTGGTAGGAGCCGCCGGTACCAAGCGCAACCATGCTAAAGCCCGCGCCCTTGGGATACGTGGCGACCTGAACATCGCAGCCCGTCTCATAGAACACGGCCGTAAGCTGCCTGTTCTCCTTTGCGGTACCGATATAGAACGCGCTGTAGCTCACCGTGACACCCGCATCATCGACCCAATGTGAGAAGTGGTACTTCTTCCACGGGATCGCGATCGCCATAAACATGTCGCCCCTGTCGTACGACCTGCTGCCGGCAGGAATACCGTCGACCAGAAGGGCCGTACCGCGGAAGATGGACGAGCCGGTGACGGTAATAGTCACCTGTCCATCGGATTCGAACTGCGCGTAGTACGTTATGTCTTGTGTGGCGGTCACATCGAGGGTCGTCGCGGTCTCGACAATCGAGGTACCCGCCTTATCGGTGCTCCAGCCCACAAAGCGATAGCCCATACCGGCAACAGCGGTCAGTTCCACCTGATCGCCCGCGGCAAAGCTACCGCTACCCGTAACACGGCAGCCCCTGTTCGAAGCCTTGTCCTTCACCACGACCTCACCCGTAACGGTCACCTCGTACGGATCGGCAAACACGGCCTGAAGCTCCAACGTATCGTCCTCGAGCCCCTCGACCATATCCTTGTCGAGCTTAACCCAACAATGGGCGTCGCAGCTCAGCAGCGACTTGCTGCCCTCGGCATCCAGGACATACCAGCCGACAAAACGTTTGATTCCCATAGGCGTAGCGTTGAGTTCGACCGTATCACCGAATTGATAGGAGCCCTCGCCGCTCAGGGTACCAACGCTATCGTCACTCGCGCTCAAAACGACCTGATAGGACTTAGGAGCAAAGGTCGCCGTGTAGGCGGCGTCGCCCGTGACCTTAACGGTATAGTCGGCGTTCTCGCTGACCGTCTCGCCCCTGTCGTCCGTCCAACCAGCAAACGAATACCCGGTGTTTGCAGTCGCGCGAAGCGTTGCGCGGTCGCCGGACTCATAGCCACCAAAGCCGCTCACGGCTCCGCCCTCGCCAGGCGAAGCAACGGTATGCACGACATACGAACCCGACGCAAAGAGGGCATAGAGCGACGTATCCTCACGCACGGTAAATCGATAGGTTTTCTTGGAGCTCACGCACGTGCCGTTACGGAGCCAGCCCACAAAAGCCGTATCCTCGGCGGCGACCGCACGCACGGTTGCGACCTGTCCGGCGGCATACGTCCCCGCGCCCTCGACCGTGCCCATACTCTCCTCGCACGAGACGTCCACCGTACATTGCTTTGCCGAGAACACGGCCTGGAGCGTCGTGTCAGACGTCGGCACCACGTGATAGGTTCTGTCACGGCTTACCACGGCTCCCGAGGCATCGGCCCAATACTCAAACGCATAGCCCGAAAGCGCATGCGCGGTCAGCGTGGCGGCATGCCCCGCCTCAACGGTACCTGTGCCCTCGACCCAGCCGGCGACGCTCGATTCGACCAGCGAACCGGTGCCGGAATCGACTACCGCCGTGGCGTCGACTCCATAGCTTTTTGCCATAAAGCGAGCGACGTGCACATGGCTGCGCTCCTGGTGGCAGGTGAACTCCGCATCGGCAGACTCAAACGTGCCGTCGGCCGTATACCAACCAGTAAAGACGTAACCGGGGTTGGGCGTCGCCTTCAGGGCAACCTCAGCGCCGCGGTCGGCAAGGACGCGGCTCGCCTTGACGGTGCCACCTTCCGCAGGATCGGCGAGGGGTACGCAAACGGTATCGATAGGCACAAAGGCCGCGGTAATAACGCAGTGCCCGGTTTTACCGCGAGCCTTCGCAACCAACGAGGTCTCATGCTTAAGGCTCTTCAGGCGGCCATTGACGTACCAACCCCAGAACAAAAAGCCAGGATGGGCCTTGGCCGTCAGATGAAGGGTCTCACCTAATTTGAACTTATCAGTCGTGGGCTTCACCACAGTCCCGTTGCACGTCACGGTACCGCCGAGCCACGAATCAGCCGTGACCATGACCTCGGGTTTTGAGTCGGTAAAGATCGCGGTATAGGTGTCGCTCTTGGTAACCTTAACGACCAGCTCGGCGGTGTCGTACTCCTTACCGGAGTCATCCTTCCAATGGTCAAAGCGGTAGCCGTCATTGGCCTTTGCCTTGAGCATCACCGTGTCGCCATATCCGCAGGTAACCGAAGATGCCCCCGGGTGCCCCTCAATCTCAACCGCACCGCGCTCCATAAAGGTCTTCTTGGCCTTCGCCGTCACGGTATAGGTATTTTCCTCAAACACCGCGCGCACGGTGCATTCCACGTCCTCGGGATAGAACTCGAGGTAGCTGGGGTCGGTGCCCAAAAGCAGGTCCGTCTTGGCGTCGTACCAGCCCTTAAAGGTAAATTGTTTGCTCGCCTCGGCCGTGAGCTCTATGCTCAGCATGGCAGGCTCGCCCTTCATGCAGTAGCCCTCGCCGTGCACTAAATATTTGCCCGCCATGGCCGCGGCCGGCTCAACGACCACGTCTACCTTGCAGGCACGCGTAAACTTCGCCTGGACCACGCAGTCGGTAATGGGCTCAAAGGTATAGGAACGCTCGCTCGACACCAGCGTCGACGTAGTATCCGAGCCACCATTGCTCAGATACCAACCGTCAAAGATATAACCCTCGGATGGGGTGGCCTCCGCGGTCACGCGCTGCCCTTCGGGAACCTCGAGCACCATGCCGGCAGTCTCGCCGCGCTTCAGTGTAACGGTGCCGCCCTCGAGCGGGTCGGCCTCGGCACGCACGATATGCGCATCCCTGCCGTCCATTACAGCCTCGATCCGGGCATTCCCGTTAACGCGGTATTCGCAAACTTCCTGCTTGTTGGCAATCGTGATGCCCTGCGCATCGGTTTCGCGCCACTCCACAAACCGATACGTTTTTTCCGGATTGTCGGGGCGCACCTTGGGCCGCATCGTAAACGTGAGAATGTCCCCATCCTTCGCGCGAACCTTGCCATCCACGACCGGCACGCCATCGCACAGCACCTCGGCGCTATCGAAGGGGTCGGTATTCACCAGGATTGTCTTATCCGCCTTGCGGAAGCGTGCAACCAGATGGCGGTCGACCTCGGCCTTGAAGATATACGTACGCTCGGGCGAGACCTCGATGCCGTCCTCAAACCATCCCACAAAGGCATAGTCGGGACCCTCGCTCGCGGTGACCATAGCCTGATCGCCACGCGTAATGCTCTGCTTTACGGGGCTTGCGGTGCAGCCTGTCGAAAAATCGGCCTGAATGCCATCGGCTTCGGCAACCGCCGTAATCTCAACTTTTTTCTCGAAAACGGCCGTCATTTTTACGACCTCGGGCGTCAGGTCCGTGATCGTCATCGTCTTGAGAGGTGATGTCGAGACCTCGACACCGTTCTCTTTCCAACACACGAAGCGATAGCCGGGATTGGCGACAGCCTCCAGCGTGGCGACCGTCCCCTCATAGTGGATACCGCCTCCGGTAACGACGCCGCCCACCTCGGGCTGCGCGGTGGCAATTATTTCGATCTTATGGTCGCCATGAGGCTTGGGCTTCTTGTGGTCGTCGATGATGTCCTTAATCTCCTTGAGCACCTTCGTGCCGACGGCGGCAACATCCTCAATGTTGTCGGCCATACCGATCTCGATCACCGCATCGGCCGCGATGGGGTCGACGATCTCGCCCAGCCCATACATGGTAGCGAGGACGGCCGCAGCCGTAATCGCGGCGATGAGTGCAGCCTTAAGCGCTGCGAGTGACTCGTCGGGGTCAGTCGCAGCGCGGAAATGCGCGGTGTACTGCACATCTCCCTCGAGCACAAACGTGTAGGACGGACCATCGTCGCCGGTAAAGACAACGTTGCCGAGGGCATCGGTCGCGTAGTCAAACACATAGCCAGGCATTGGCACCGCCACGACCGTTACGCGCGACCCGATACCGTACAGACCGGTAGAGAGGAACTGTCCGAGCGGCTGCCCGTTCTCATCGACCCCGTCCACACCCAGCACAACGCTCGCCTGCGGAGCGCAGTAGCGCGGAGTGATCTCGATCCTAGCGTCAGTCTTGTCCTCGGACACAATCGCGTCCGCCTTGTCCACCGTATAGGTAAAGTCAAGCTGATCGCTCACGGCGTACGCATCATCGCCCTCGCCCAGATACCAGCCCAGGAACAGCGCGTTATCCGTGACAGCGGAAACCTCAACCGTCTCGCCGGCATTGCGATAGCAGTTTTGAGCGGTAACACTCAGGTGCGCAAAGTCCTGCGACGAGTCGGTCGCCTGCGCATCGTTGACGTACACCGCATAGTCCTTGAGCTTAAAGCGAGCCTCCAAGGACAGGTCCTTATCTGGCGTAAACGTGTAGACCGGCTCCTTGGAGATGTACTTGCCGGACTCGGTGTCATACCAGCCCTTAAACGTGATGTTGTCGTTGAGCATCCCCAAAGTACCGGCATCGAGCGCGACTTCGGCACCTGCGTCGATCGTCATCGTGCCGGAAACATCGGGAAGCTCAACGCCATCCATCAGCTTGTGTTCGCCCTTATCAATCGTTTGGGCATAGGAAATCTGGAACGATGTCGGCGTGGGTTTCTTAAGCTGTAGCGTGCCCTTGGTTTGGGTTTCGAAATGCGAATAGCCGTCGTCATACACGAGCTTTACGGGCTGTCCGTCCATCGACTCATCGAAGACATCACCATCGCAGGGGGTGGCCGTAAGGTACTCGCCGAGCTCTTCCTGTATGAGGGCCTCGTAGTCCCAAATCGATACCGAATGCGGGTAATCGAGCTCGACGTTCATGCCCTCGAGCGAAATGGTCTCCCCCGTCTCATAGGTCATGTTGTTGGGGTCGCATGAAATCTCAACGTTCTCGAGCACCTTGCCCACCGGGACGGGCAGGCAGCCGTTGCACCTCTCCCAAACAGCTTTGGGATGCCCGTTAGCATACTTCGGAATCATCTTGGCGGGGACCATGACGGTCATGTTGTATTTGGGGAACGTGTCGGTGTTAATGAGCACCGCATTGTTGCACCCAAAGAACACGGTCTCGAGATTGGTACTGCCAAACGCCTTTTTCGGCAACTCCTCGATCTTGGAGTTATATGGCAGTGTCAGCCCGCCGCTCAAGTCGGTGCCGTAGAAGCAGGTGTGACCAAGCGTTTCGACCGTTGTGTTGCTCTCGAGCCCCGTGGTAGCAAGGTTCGAGCAGAACCTAAACGCGCAAACGCCAATCGATGTAATGGAGGTATTCTTGTCCAGGCCGGTATCGGTCAGAGCTCTGCAGCCTTCGTAGGCTCTGTCGGGAATCGATGTGAGGCCGACAACCTTGTCGAGCCCCGTGGACACCAGCCCACTCTCGGCAAACGCGGCGTCGCCCATAGAGCCAATGGCGGCAACCTCGTTGATGTTCAAACTCGTAAGCGACTTGCAGCCATAGAATGCCTCTTTCCCGATGGTACCGATGGTCATGCCGGAAAGGCTGATATCGGTGAGATTCGGGCAGTTATAGAAGGCGTGTAGTCCGATTTTGGAAATGGAACTGTTCTCAAAGCGCACTGAGCGCAGATTGGTAGAGTCGGCGCAGAGCTGTGCGTCGACTTCATCAACCCCGTAATCGACAATCAGATTCGTTACCATTCGACCGTCGACGGAGTTCTCGCGCGGGTTGTTTTCATCGATTTCTACCGTAAGATTTCCGTTTGCGTCGCACGGATACAGGTAGTAGTTCGGCATGAACTTGGCATACTCGTAGGCCGCCTGCTGCAGGTTGCCCTTGCTGTACGCGACAAGGCGCGTGTAGCCATCGTCGTACACGAGCTGTATAGGTTCTCCGTCCATCGACTCGTCGAAGACATCACCATCACAGGGGGTCGCCGTAAGGTATTCGCCGAGTTCGTCCTTTATGAGCGCTTCGTAGTCGCTATCCATCGTCGAATGAGGGTATTGAAACGTGACGCTCATGCCCTCGAGCGAAATGGTGTCACCCTGCTGATAGGCCATCTTGTCGGGATCACGCGAGACCTTAATCTTTTGAAGCATCTTGCCCACGGGGACGGGCAGGCTGCCATTGCAACTCTCCCAAACCTCGTTGGGGCGACCGCTTGCGTATTGCGAAACCATCTTGGCAGGGACCATGACGGTCATGTTTTGCTTGGGGAACGTGGTGGAATTAATGAGCACCACATGGTCGCATCCAAAGTACACAGTTTCAAGCTTAGAGCCATAGAACGCACGGCTCGGCAGTTCCTCGATCTTGGAATAAAGGGGCAGCGTCAGCCCGCCGCTCATATTGGTCCCGGAGAAACAGCCTTCGCGAAGCGTCTTGATCGTCGTATTGTTCTCGAGCCCCGTCGTCGCAAGGCGAGAGCAGTTTTTGAACGCATTAACGCCGATTGATGTGATAGATGTGTTCCCTCCCAGACCGGTATCGGTCAGAGCGCTGCAGCCATTATAAGCGTTCTCAGGAATCGAACTGAGACCAACGACCTTGTCGAGCCCCGTAGACCGCAGCCCGCTCCAGGCAAACGCGGCATCGTCCATAGAGCCGATGGTAGCAACGTCATTAATGTTCAGACTCGTAAGCGATCCGCACCCAGAAAACGCTTCTGTTCCGATGCCCCCAATGGTCATACCGGAAAAGCTGATATTGGCGAGATTCGAGCAGCCAGAAAAGGCGTGTAATCCAATTGAAGAAATAGAGCTGTTCTCAAAACGTACCGAGCGCAGATTGGAGGAGTACTCACAAATATATCCGGGGACCCCATCCACTCCGTAATCAACGATCAGGTTGGTCACCAATTGACCATCGACAGAGTTCTCATTCGGGTCGTTTTCATCAATCTCTACCGTAACGCTTCCGCCAGCATCACACGGATACACATAGCCGTTCGGCATAAGCTTGGCATACTCATAGACCGTTGGGTCCTCATACACGAGGGGATCGACTTCGCTGTCATCGGACGAGGGTTCCGCCGTTGCAGGCGAGGTCTTTGCTGCATCGGAGTTGGTCGCGGAGCTCGAAAGATCTTGGGCCAGGCTCGACGTGGAAGTGCTGGTATCCGAGCTGGACGATTCGTCCAGAGCGTTATTCGTTTGGTCGGAAGTTGTGGATGAGCCGCCCTCGCCCAAAGACGACGCGTTATCGACCGCATCGGCATCAGCGTCAGAGCCCGAGTCGGTCTCTTGGGCCTCGTTTTCGACGGCGACCGCCCCAGCATCATCGGCATAGGCTGTGCTGGGCGCAAGGGGTATCGAGGTCACGACCATCGCGACCGAAAGATAGACGACCAAAAACCTATAGAGGGCAGCAGTGATCCTGTTCATAGGAACCTTCCCGCAATTCGCAAAGATACCGAGGACCCAGTGCGGGCCATCATCTCACAATACCCTGTATAAGCGACAATGCGGGAAGGTTGCGCAAACGGTTTATCTAAGGGCACAGAAGGTTGGTCTAATCGCAGCTCAAATCGCGGAGCGCGTCAATCGCGGTGTCGACTTCCCTGTCCGTGTTGAAATACCCAAACGAGAAACGAACGACACCCTGACGCTCAGTCCCGAGCGCGCGGTGCATGAGCGGGGCACAATGGGCGCCGGGGCGCGTCGCAATCCCCCAGCCTTGCATGAGCGCGTCCGAGATCTGGGCAGAGTCGATATCGCCCACGTTAAGCGAAACGATCGCCGAGCGCATCGGCTGGTCAAAGGCGCCGTAGAGCGCAATGCCGGGGATTTCGCGCACGCCGGCAAGGAAGCGCTCTGCAAGCGAGCGCTCATGCGCCGCAATCGCCTCGACCCCACCCTGGGCCTCGATAAAGTCGAGGCCGGCAGAAAGGCCCGCGATACCGTGACCGTTGAGCGTGCCCGCCTCAAGGCGCGTGGGCCACTCAAGCGGCTGCAGCGCATCGAAGCTGTGAACGCCCGTGCCGCCCATGGCCCACGGTGCCACGTCAATGCCTTCCGCCACGGCTAGGCCGCCGGTCCCCTGCGGACCCATAAGCCCCTTGTGACCGGTAAAACACACAACGTCGAGCCCCATGGCGTGCATATCGATATGCGCCGTGCCGGCAGACTGCGAGGCATCGACGATCACCAACGCACCTGCCGCATGGGCCATGGCCGCTACGCGCGCAATGTCGACCGCGTTGCCGGTCACATTGGAGGTGTGCGTCACCACCACAGCACGCGTGTCCGGCGTCACCAACCGCTCGAGCTCGTCGTAGTCGAGCACGCCGTTCGCGTCGCAGCCCGCATGCTCAACCGCCACACCCTGTACCGCCGACAGGCGATTGAGCGGGCGTAACACCGAGTTGTGCTCGAGCACCGTCGTGACCACACGGTCGCCGGGGCGCACCACGCCACAGATGGCGGTGTTGAGCGCAGCCGTGGAGTTGGGCGTAAAGCACACATGGTCCGCTCTCGGGCAACCCAAAAGGCGCGCGAGCTTGGCACGGCAACCGTGAATCGTACGAGCCGCATCGAGAGCACCCGACGTGGCGCCGCGCCCGGCATTGCCGAGCGAGCACATCGCCTGCGTCACGGCATCGATGACCGCCTGCGGCTTATGCATGGTCGTCGCCGCGTTATCCAGATAGATCATCGCACGACCTCCCACATGTCAATCACCGTAAAGCCCTCGGTGGGAACACCGGCTGCGGCAAGCTCGGCGCGCAGCAGCTCCTCATCGGCAGGCAACGCCTTCCACGCCAAGCCGCAGCCGGCAGCGACCTCCCCGGGCACGGGAATCGTGCGCCCGGGAAGGCCGCGCTCGATGCATAGGGTCTCGCACCCCATGGCGGCCGCCGTGGTGGGAAACGTGATGACAAGCGCCGGGCGCTTTTCTCTCATGGCAATCCCGCCCAAACGCTACGGGCGCACGACGCGCACGGCCTGCTCCATCTTCTCCACGATCACGTACATGTTGGTGACCTCGCCCACCGCAAGCTGGTCTTTAATGCCAAAGTGGTCCAGGCAGGTACCGCAAGTGAGAATCTCGACGCCCTGCTCGGCCAGGCCCTTCAGGTCATCGAGCACCGGCGAGCCCTCGACGGTGAGCTTGGCGCCGCCGTTGTAGAACAGCATGGTCGCGGGCAGCTCCTCCTGCTGCGTCACGGCAAAGATAAACGCCTTCATGAGCTTGTGGCCCAGCTCGTCGTCGCCACTGCCCATGCAGTCGGTGTAGACGGAAATGACGAGTTTGCCCTTGCCGGCGCTGGCATCACAGAAGGCAGCGCCATCCTGCTCGGGGTCCGCAACGGCCACGGCACCGGCGGTCGCCACGGTCACGTGCCACTCGGCGTCAGAAACCTTCTCGACCGAGGCCGTGCAGCCCTTCTCCTGCGCCATCTTGGAGATGTTCTTGACGGCGGTCTCGTTATCGACCGAGGTCACGACAACGCCCTCGCCATCGAGTTGCTTGAGCGCCTTAAGCGTCTTGACGACGGGCAGCGGGCAGGCATCGCCCATGGCGTTGACTTCAATCTTGGTAGACATAGCCTTTCCTTTCGAAAGAACCGTTCTAGAGAACGGTAAACAGTTACATAAACGTGCGGGCTAGCGGACAACGAGGACGGCAGAACCACCTGGCACCGGCTCGCACACGCGGCCGACGACGGAGGCAACGCGCCCCTCGGCATGCAGACGGCGCGCAAGCTCATCCACATCGGCAGCAGGTGCCGCGATAAGCAGGCCGCCCGAGGTCTGCGGATCGTACAGCGCGTCGAGCATCCCCGGCTCCAGACCATCGTCGACTGCCACGCGCGGGCCAAAGAAGTCCTGGTTGCGGTAGGCGCCGGCAGGGATAATGCCAAGGCGTGCCATGTCGAGCACCTGGTCAAAGAGCGGCACCGCCCCCGACACAAGCTCAATCTGCACGCCCGAGCCCTCGGCCATCTCGCACGCATGTCCGATCAGGCCAAAGCCCGTGATGTCGGTGCAGCCATGAAGCTCGAGGTCCTCGGCCAGACGAATCGGAGCCTCGTTGAGGGTCCGCATCGAGTCAAACATGGCTGCGGCCTCGTCCTGTTCGATGAGCTCGCCCTTAATGGCCGTAGTGATGATGCCCGAGCCGATCGCCTTGGTCAGCAGCAGAACATCGCCCACGCGTGCGCCGCTGTTGGCGAGCATACGGTCAAGCGCGACAAAGCCACTCACGGACAGGCCGTACTTGGGCTCGTCGTCGTTGATGGTGTGGCCGCCCGCGATGGCACAGCAGGCCTCGACGCACTTGTCGGCGCCACCCGCCAGAATCTGGCCGGCAACCTCAACGCCCAGGCAACTGGGTATGCAAAGCAGGTTCATGGCATGGCTCGGCCGTCCACCCATGGCGTATATGTCCGACAGCGAGTTTGCCGCGGCGATCTGGCCAAACAGGAACGGGTCGTCGACCATCGGTGGGAAGAAGTCGATGGACTGCACGAGGCCCAAGTTATCGCCAACGCGGAAGACGCTCGCATCGTCGGAGGTATCGAACCCCACGAGCAGGTTGTCGTTATGCACATTGGGTAAGTCGCCCAGGACCTGGGCGAGGGCTCCAGGAGCCAACTTAGCGGCTCAACCGCTCGCGGCAGTCATCTGCGTGAGCTTCATGAGATCGTCAGCCATCGATACCTCCTCTCATCGGTCAATCAGTTCCTCCCAGTATACGCATGACGGCGCCGAGAGCGGGCAATTTATCGCACCGGCCCCCTACGCGAGCGCCTGGGCTCGAATGGCCGCGCCGATGGCACCGGCAAAGCGGGCCTGGGGCGAGGTAGTGACCGGCGAGCCCACCAATGCGCCAAGACGCTCGATGACATAGGCGTTTTCGCACAGACCACCGGTCAGATAGTACGGGGCGCCCGCGGCTTGCGAGGCCATGGTCGCCACACGCGACACGACGCTCTCGATCACACCGCGGGCAATGTTCTCGCGCGGCTCGCCGCGGCCGATCAGGCTAATGACCTCGCTCTCGGCAAACACCGTGCACATGCTGCTGATCTTGGTGGGCTCGCCGGAACGCGCCAGGTCGGCAGCCACGTCATAGCCAGCCGCTGCCAGTGCCTCGCGCAGCCGCTCGGAAGCATCGACCGAGGAGAACCCGGTTGGCTGCACGCAGGTCCACGTCACCGAATCCACCCCATCGACCACAGCGGCCTTAGCCGCCGTAGAAGCCCTCGAGCTCCTCCTTGAGCAGGCGGCACTCCTCGTACCAGCCTTCACGCTCGTAGGCGCGGTCGCGACCCTGAGGAAGATGCAGAATGTGCGTGCGCTTAAGCTCCCCCAGCAGCTCGTACATCTTCTTCTTGCCGTCGCAGGCGGTCTCGCCGATGATCATGTCGCTAAAGTACGTAAACGGGCACTTTTGCGAGTAGGCAAAGCCGTACGTCGACTTGATGAGCGGGCAGAGGTTTGACGGCAGCACCTTCTCGGCCTCGGGAATCACCTCGTCGGACGTACCGCACAGAGCCACGCTTGCAGCCCCCGCGGCATCGTCGTACGACAGCATCGTGTGCCGTCGTTTAATAAATTGATTGCTTGATTGATAAGAGTTTGTCATCCCTCATTCGGCGAACGGCAAAAACAAAGCCGCCGAGGCTTATATCCCCGACGGCATTACCCGGCGCTATCGACAAACCAAATGGATCCTACTGGCATCAAAATGCATGCGCAGCGTCTCGCCTGCTTGTGGCAGCTCGTCGACAGGCATGCCCACCTTGTTGACCTTCCACTGCAGACGCGTTGGCGCATCGACGCGCGGTACGTCCAGCAGCACCAGCCGCTCAAAGCGCGAATCGCTCACACGGGCCACGTGCAAATCATAGCTATTGCGGCCCCGCTCGGCACGGTTGTCAACATGGAAGTAACTTGCGCGAATGCCCAGGTACACCACATTATCGGGAACCTCGCGACCCACGTTAAAGGTCATGCCCCAGTCGAGCGCCTCAACTTCCTCGGGCCCGATCTTTCGTGCGCGGCTTGTGTTCTTACACCCCGTCAGACGCAGTGCCGCCAGCGTCTGCGGACGGCGGACCACGTCCTCGACGGAGCCGATCTCCTCCACATGCCCGTTATGCATCACGCAGATGCGCTGGCAGAGGCGGCACGCTTCGTCGATGTCGTGGCTCACGTAGAGCACGGTGCGGTTACAGACGTCAAACAGGTCGAGCATGTTCTGCTCGAGGGCGCTCTTAAGATAAGAATCGAGCGCGCTCATGGGCTCGTCGAACATAAAAACGCCCGGATGCGCCGCCACCATGCGGGCGAGCGCCACGCGTTGCTGCTGACCGCCCGAGAGGCGTGCGGGATAGCGGTCGGCAAAATCGGCCAGACCGAAAATGCCCAGATAGCGCTCGGCAAGTTGCTTGCGCGCCACGGCGTCGCCTGCGTCCTTTACGCCGGCACATACGTTATCGGCCACCGTCATGTTGGGAAACAGCTGATAGTTTTGGAACAGCAGGGCACATTTTCGCTCCTGAGGCGACAGGTTGATGCCCGCCGCCGAGTCAAAAAAGGTCACACCGTTGACGACGATCTTGCCCTCGTCGGGCGTCTCCACGCCGGCAATGCAGCGCAACGTACAGCTCTTGCCGCAGCCCGAGGCGCCCAGCAGCGCCACACGCTCCTCGCCGGCCTCAAGCTGCATGTCGAGTGTAAACCCGGGATAGTGCTTTTTGATGTCCAGAACGAGCGACATGGCCTATCGACCTCCCTGCAAAGCGGCGTCATCGCGCATGAGCTCGACCAGCGCCTCGCGATCGATACGCAAGGCATCGCCGCCCGCCGGGTCGAGTGAATCGCCCCGTCCGGCGAGATCTTTGGCCTGCTTGCGCTCCGCACGGGAAAGGCCCCGCTCGCGATACTTTTGCGAATGAGCGGTGTACATATTGATGAACAGGATGACTAGGAAACAAAACACGATTACGACGATGACCCAAAAGAGCGCCACCGACGTGTTGCCGCCCATCCATTCAAAGTAAATGGCGATGGGAATGGTCTGCGTAATACCGGCGTAGTTGCCCGCAAAGAACAGGGTGCAGCCAAACTCACCCATTGCGCGGGCAAAGGCGAGCACCGTGCCGGCGGCGATGGAGGGCCAGCCGAGCGGCATCATGAGCTTGGTAAAGATGCGACGCTCGGACCATCCCAGCGTGCGCGCCGCATCGAGCATCTGCGTGTCGAGGCTCTCGAAGGCACCGAGTGCCGTACGATAGACGAGCGGGAACGACACCACCACGGCAGATATCACCGCCGCCGGCCACGTAAAGACGATCGAGATGCCGTGCGCGATAAGCCACTGGCCCACCCCGGTCGAGCGGCCAAACAGCATGAGGAGCAGAAAGCCGCAGACCGTGGGCGGCAGCACCATAGGAATCGTAAAAACCGAATCGAGCAGGCCCTTGATGCGACTCGAGGTACCCATAGTCTTCCACGCGGCGAACAGCCCCAGCGCAAAGGAGATCAGCAGGGCAAGGCCGCTCGTTTTTATGGACACCCAAAACGGGCGATAGTCGATGTCGCCCAAGAAGGCTGCGGCGCGCTCCGCCAGCGACGGCGGCACCGTCGTCGACACGTCCGCATACCGCACGAGGGCGGCGTTATCGCTCCACAGGACGCCGTCACCCAAATCTAGCTCGGCATTCGCGGCGTCGGCGGCATTCACTACCGTGTAGTAATCGCCGTTGCCGCCCTTCACCTTAAACTGATAGCGGTAATCGCTCTGCACCAGCGCGTTATCCGAGGTAAAGACCCATTCGAGATTAGAGTCCTCCAGCAACGCACCACCCATGGAGTGCGACTTGTCGAGCCCCACGAGCATCTTCTTGAGCGCCTTTTGGTCATCTGCCTTTGAGATATCGAGCCCCGCGTCTTTGGCGGCATGGGCGTCGAGCCAGACCACGATGCTCTCAGGCGTCGTCACCGTCACGAGGGTCGTCTTCTTGTAGATAGGAAAACGGTAGCCCTCGGGCTGACCCGCAAACGAACGGGCCGTGCCCTTGGCATTGCGCTCAAACGCGTTGAGGCCAAACCCGACGCCATCGATAAGCGCGGAATCTTCGGTCGCCTGGCAGCCATCGGCGGTGGTGAAGAGTGCCTCGGCCCGAGCAACCCCGGGCGGTGCGGTCAGCACGCACAGAACCGCAGCCAGCACGGCGAGCAGGCGAATCGTTTTCCTTGGCACGGGCGACTCCTCAAACACAGGGCAACGGCGCGCGGACACGCCGGTTCAATCAAAAGGGCGGGCGATCGCGAGAACGCCCGCCCTCAAGCATATCGTTATGCAGCGATGTTGCGAACTACGCGGAAAGCTCAAAGCCGTACTTAGCCCAAATCTTCTGGGCTTTCTTGTTGGTCAGGCAGAAGTCGATGAACGCCTTGGCCTCGTCGGCGTGCTCGGAGCTATCGGCGACAGCGCCAGGATACACGATGGTCTTGTGCGAGTCCTCGGGGCACACGAAGGCCTCCTCGATGCCGTCGTAGCGGAAGATATCGGAGCTGTAGACAAAACCGGCCACGCAGTCGCCCGTAGAGACGTAAGACGCAGCGGTGCCGACCTTGTCGGCCAGAGCCACCTTGTCGGCGAGATCGGGTGTATACTCGCCGTCGTCGCCCTCGGTGCCGGTGTAGAGGCCCACGGAGGCCAGGGCCTGGTTGGCGTACTTGCCGGCGGGAACGGTCTTGGCGTCGCCGATGGCGATCTTGCCGTCCAGGTTCGCGACGTCGGCGATGGCCTCGACCCTGGTGTCGGAGCCCTCGGCGCGAATGATCACGAGGTCGTTGACGAACATGTCCTCACGCGTGTCGGCGTCGACGAGCTCGGCGGTCTCAGCGTCATCCATGGTGCCCTTGGAAGCGGTGATGAGTACGTCGACGGCGGCACCGGCGCGCATATGCTCGACAAGGTCGCCAGACGCCTTAAACTGCGTGTCGGCAAACGTGGTGCCGGTCTGGTCGGTATAGAGCTTCTGAACCTCGGGCAGGGCCTTCTCGAGCGAGTTGGCAGCAAAGACTTGCAGCTCAACAGCCTTCTTGGAAGATGCCTTAGCAGAACCGGCATCGGAGCCAGTCGGCCCAGACGTCTTGCTGCCGGAACAGCCGGCAAGCCCAAGGCCGGCAGCGGCGACAGCGGAAAGTGAAACGAACCCTCGGCGAGAAACCGTATCGAACATGTTCAACCCTTTCGAACGCTACGCCCGGGCACCCCGCCGCAAGCTTTATTCTGTTACTAGATTATACTTTTGCGCGAATAGTGTTTGTGATAAATATTTCTCGTCTAATAATTTTCCTTTACCGATAACCACGAGACGGCCCGCACTGTCGCTGCATAAAAAAGGCGGAGCAGCCCGTAAGGTCACTCCGCCGCAGGTAATGCGCTTATTTGGCGTGCCCGCCCCCCGCCGTCATTTGAGCTGCGTGCTCCAGCTGGTCGCTCACAGCCTCCCAGCTTTCGCGGGCCGCTTTCGTTGATCCCGGAAAGTTGATGACAAGCGTATGCCCACGCTGCATGCACACGGCGCGCGAAAGCATAGCGCGGCGCGTCTTGGTCATGGAGTACGCACGGATTGCCTCTGCAATACCCGGTACATCGCGGTCGCAGACGGCACGCGTCGCCTCGGGCGTCACGTCACGCATCGAAAGGCCCGTGCCGCCGCAGGTGAGCACGACATTGGCGTGGCACTCATCGGCCGCTTCCACAATGGCATCACCGATCTCGCTGACGTCGTCGCGCACGACCACATGCGAGGCGACCGTCCAGCCCTGTGCCGCGATGAGTTCCTCGAGCGCAGCACCCGCCTCGTCCTGGGCAAGATCGCGCGTATCCGAGCACGTCACAATCGAAATCTTCAACTCCATAGCGTTCCTCCTATAGCACCGCGCCCTCAGGCAAGTCGACACGCACGACATCCACGACGTCGCCCGCCTTGAGGTCACACGGGCCTTCGTCAATACGCAGCAGGCAGTTGGCCCGCTGCATCGTGCCGAGCAGCGCCGAATTCTGCGTCTTGGCCTCGGTCACCAACAGCTCACCGGTCTCGGGGTCGCGCAAAACCGTGGCACGATCGAAGAAGCGGCGATGCTGTCGCTTCTTCACGCCGTGTGTGAGCTTCGCCTGCTGCACGGGACGCACGCCCTCGGCAAAGCCGCGCATCTTGCGGATCGCCGGGCGGGCGAGCATCTCAAAGCCCACATACGCCGCCGCGGGATTGCCCGAAAGTCCCAAATATGGCTTGCCCCCCAGCAGACCAAACGTGATGGCCTTGCCGGGACGCATCGAGATGCGGTCGAACAGCACCTCGCCCTCGCGCCGAACGAGCGCCGTCACATAGTCGTAATCACCCGCAGAGGCGCCACCACTCGTAATGACAAAATCGCACTCCTGCGCAGCGTGATGCACCAGCTCGGCAATCGCCTGCTCATCATCGGGCGCAATGCCGTAGAACACGGGCTCGGCTCCTGCATCGAGCGCCTCGGCCATCAACGCCGACGAGTTGGAGTCGCGAATCTGCCCGCGCGCCGGCACGTTACTCGGTGCGACCAGTTCCGTCCCCAGCGAGATAATGCCCACGCGCGGCGCGGCATGCACCTTCACGCTCGCATACCCGGCGCTCGCCAGCAAGCCGGCGCCCGCCGAAGCCACAACCTCTCCAGCGTACATCACGACGTCGCCAGTATGCGCTTCCTCAGCAGCCGATCGAACGTTCTCCCCCACCTTGGCCGGCGCCGAGAATCTCACACGCGAACCCTCGTTGCCGTCACCGTCGAGCACATCGACGATCTCGTACTTCACCACGGCATCGGCACCTTCGGGTACCGGCGCGCCCGTCATGATACGAACCGTGTCGCCCGCGCCGATTGCGCCCTCAAAGACATGGCCCGCCGCCTCGTGCCCCACGACAGAAAGCGTCACGGGCGCATCGGTGGACGCTTTGGCGAGGTCGACGGCGCGCACGGCATATCCGTCCATAGCGCTGTTGGCAAACGGCGAAATGTCGATATCGGCCACCGCGTCCTCGGCCAAGGGGAGACCGGCGGCTTGCCACACGGGAATCTCGACGAGATCGGTCGGAGCAACGTGCGACAGAACAATCGACTGCGCGTCCTCCAGCGGAATGAGTTTCTCTGCCATATGCACCTCTTAATGCCACAGCGCACAACGGGGGCGCCAATTCTTTATGCTTGTCTCAGTATAATCCCCTGCCGCACGGCGGCGAAACGACCCACGTTCTCGAATACATCTGTCGGCCGCAAGCCGCGAAACAGAACCGAAACCAACCTGCCGGTTTGTCACGTTTGGCACGTTCTATAATGCTCGTGTTGCAACCTAAAAGAGGAACGTATGGCTTTTACCGACAAACCCGAAAGCGCAAACGAGGCGCAGGATCATTCCCAGCCGCTCGACGACGGCGGCTTTTTCTCCCTGAACGACGTCATCATGGCAGGCAGGCAACAGCTCACCCGCTCCGAGCATCTCTTGGCTGCCGACACGCGCCGCAATGCCCACAACCTACTCGCGAGCGCTAAGTTGCTCGTGCTCGTCGTCATCGTCTCGCTCGCCATGGGCGTTGCCGCTTGGGCGTTTTTGGCCTCGTTGAATATCGCGACCGACTATCGCGAGCACCATACGTGGATTTACGCGCTGCTTCCCGTTGTGGGCGTTGCCACCGCATGGGCGTACAAAAACCACGGTCTTGCCGCCAAACGCGGTAACAACCTGGTCATCGACTCCGCTCTGGGCACACGCCTCATCCATAAGCGCATGGCCGTCCTCACCTTCGTCTGCTCCACGCTCACGCACCTAACGGGCGGATCGGCCGGTCGCGAGGGAGCCGCGGTGCAGATTGGCGGCACCATCGCCAGCAACATCTCAAGCCTCGCCCACCTCAAAAAGCATGACCACCACGACCTCATGCTCGCCGGCATCTCGTCGGCCTTTGGCGCCGTATTCGGTTCGCCCCTTGCCGGAGCTTTCTTTGGCATGGAGATGTGCTTTATCGGCAAGATCGACTACACCGCAGGGATCTACTGCCTGGTCGCCTCGTTTACCGGCTACTTTACATCACTCGCCCTGGGTACCGAGTACGAAGCGAATGCCATCGCCAGCGTTCCCGCCATGACGCCCAAAACGGTCGTTATCGTTGTTATCAGCGCCATTATCTTCGGTCTGACGGCACGCCTCTTTGCCTGGTCGGTTCGAACCGTCAAGAGCCTGTACGGTCGCTTTATCACCAATTACCTCGTTCGCGCACTTATAGGCGCACTCGTGGTTTTGGCTGTCTATGCCCTCCTCGACGCCTGGGACTACGCCGGCCTTTCCACGTGGCTTTCGGGCGCCGGGTTTGCCGGCAACACCACCCTCGCCGACGCCGTCATCAAGCTCATCGTAACGGCACTCACCCTGGGTGCCGGTTTCCAAGGCGGCGAGGTCACGCCCCTGTTTGGCATCGGTGCGGCACTCGGTGGCTGGATCGGTTGCCTTACCGGGCTCGACCCCAGTTTTCTGGCGGCTCTCGGCATGCTCGGCGTGTTCTGTGCCGGCCTTAACGTGCCCATCACCACCTGCATGATGGCCATCGACCTGTTCCACGGCACGGCCGCCGGGTTCTTTGTCATCGTGGCCTTTATCAGCTATCTCGCCGGCGGACACCGCGGCGTGTACCCTGCCCAGCGCATCATCTCACCCAAGCGCCGTTCGCTTATAGTGGATGAGGGCGGTACGGTAGCGGATGCTATCGAGCGCCACAACGACCTGATAGAGTAGACGTAAGTATTCGCCGTGCAGCCACAATCGGGGGGCAATTCGACCCGAGCGCGACCGCACCGTCACGCCATACGCCGGGAGTCGCCCATGCACGCAACTGATTTTGGTCGCACGCTCATCATCGCCAACCCAGCCGCCCAATCGGGTGCGGCGCGCGAAGTTGCCGAGCGCCTGCAACGCTTTTTGGACATGGCTGCACGCGCATCCCAGTTTGACCTGGTATTGACCGAGCGTATGGGGCACGCCAAGGAGCTGGCCGCACAGGCTCAGGGCTATCGCACCGTTATCGCCCTTGGCGGCGACGGCGTGATCCACGAGGTCGTCAACGGGCTTATGGCACAAAAGGAGGACCCCCGCCCCGCTCTTGCCATCCTACCCGTGGGTTCCGGCAACGATTTTGCCCAAACGCTCGGTATAGAAGATTTCTCCGGCAAGGATTTTGGCGCGCTGCTCACCTGCGAGCTGCAGCGTCAGGACATCGGTCGCATTCGCTCATGGAACCCCGCAAGCGGTAGCGGCGAGGCTTGCGTTGAGTACTACGACCAGACGCTCTCCGTCGGTATTGACGCCGCCATCGGCCTGGGCACCACCGAGCTGCGCAAAAAGACGGGCCTCACCGGCGCTCCGCTCTACACCCTCTCGGGACTTGAACAGTTTGGCCTGCGCTATCGCAACTACCCCATGACAGTCAGCTTTGACGGCGCGCCCGCCGAGCGCGTGAGGGCGATCATCATGGCGATTCAGCTGGGCCCCACGTATGGCTCGGGCTATCGCATCTGTCCCGACGCCGACCCGTGCGACGGCATGCTCGACGTTTGCTACGCCTGCGGCCCCGTTCCGCGCGCGGTCGCGCTTCCCATGTTCCTTTCGGCCAAGGACGGCCACCATACCAAGTTGCCGCCGGTTTGCATGCGTCGCTGCCGCCATGCCGAGCTCACCTTTGAGGAGCCCGACTACCCCATCCAGGCCGACGGCGAACCTGTTATCGCCTCGCGCATCGAAGTCGACATCCTACCCGGCGCCCTCCAAGTCTGGCGTCCAACCCGCTAACCACCCCTAAGTTGCGGTGAAATAGGGACTGTTTATGCAGGTAAAGCCGCAAAACAGCCCCTATTTCACCGCAACTTATCGAGAAGATCACTCCTCCCCGCCCGGCTTGCGGCGGTTGGCCTTTTTAATGGCGTTGAAGTGCTTGTCATTAAGTCTGCGCTGGCGAGAGCGCTGAGGCACCTTGGTCTTTACGCGTCGACGCGGTGAACGCCCGCGACGCTCAAGCTCAGCGTGTAGCTTACGCAAACAGCAGCTACGATTTTGGAACTGACTGCGACTCTCGCGCGCCGTCACGGTAATCCCCGTAGGGATATGTTTCATGCGCACCGCCGAGTCCGTCGTGTTCACGCCTTGCCCGCCCGGACCCGTCGCGCGAAACACCTGCACCTCGCAATCGCGCGCCAGCTCCTCGACCGACATCTCGGCATAGCGCGCATACTCACGCCATCCCATCTTGTTCTCATCCATATCAACACCTCCCCTCATACAAAAAATGTGACAAAGGGACACCCCCTTTGTCACATCGCATACCAATCGCTTGTGTTGCGCGCTTAGGCGAAGGTGATCTCGCCGTTCTCACAGTCCATATCGGCGATACGGGCCAGGCTCTCAACACGGAAGCCGCGCTCGCGGAGCTTATCGCCACCGCCTTGGAAGCCCTTCTCCACCGCAATGCCAATGCCGGACACCTCGGCACCCGCAGCCTCGCAGATCTTGATAAGACCCTCGAGCGCGCATCCGTTGGCCAGGAAGTCGTCGATAATCAGGACCTTGTCGCCCTCGGACAGGAAGCGCTTGCCAACGATGACCGGGTACTCCTTCTGCTTGGTAAAGGAGTAGATGGTCGTGGCATACTGCTCGCCGTCGAGGTTGATGGACTGCGCCTTCTTGGCAAAGACCACCGGCACGCCGCCAAAATGCTGGGCTGCGATGCAGGCCATGCCAATGCCCGAAGCCTCGATCGTAAGGATCTTGTTAATCTCGACATCCTCGAACAGACGGGCCCACTCGGCGCCCATGTGGTCAAACAGCTCAACGTCGCACTGGTGGTTGAGGAAAGCATCAACCTTAAGGACATTACCGGCCTTTACGATGCCGTCATGGCGAATACGGTCCTCAAGCTCCTGCATGGCGCAACCCCTTCTCGCGGCAACGATACCGCGCGATTAATAAACATTGCTCGATAGTCTACCACGGACCGACCCCCGCCCGCCCCACAAGCCGCATCGCACCACAAAGCCGCATCGCCGCACAAGCCGCAAGCAGATACACCGAGCTTACCAGCTGAATGCGATCGAGGCCCACGCCCAGCTCCTTTTGCATCACGGGCAGCGCCACGGTCACGACGGTCGAATCCAGACACACCATAAACGTCATGATGAGCACCGTAAACAGAATCGCCCATTTGTTCTTGCCATGGGTGTCCCCCTCAAGAGCGATGTGTTCGCGGCGCAGCTGCTCTGCGGTTTTCTCCATATCCATCCTTTCGAGTGGCGCAACACAAAAAACGGGGCCCCAATCGCCTGCAAACAGTCGCGATTGGGGCCCCGCCTACGGTATCGGAGCTAAAGGTCGCCGAAGCTTTCTGCCGGCATCGGCGCCTTGCACGAACGCTAGCCTAGCACTGCTCGAGCGCCTGCTCAAGGTCGGCAATCATATCGGCCGTATCCTCGAGACCGCACGACAGGCGCACCATGTCGGCGGAGATACCACAGGCGATAAGCTCCTCATCGTTCATCTGGCGGTGCGTGGCGTTAGCGGGATGCAGGCAGCAAGTGCGGGCGTCGGCCACATGCGTGGCGATCTGAGCGAGCTTGAGGCTCTTCATAAAGGTCTCGGCCGCCGCGCGACCACCGTTAAAGCCAAAGCTCACAACGCCGCAGGTGCCGTTGGGCATGTACTTCTGAGCCAGGTCATAGTACTTGTCGCCCTCCAGACCCGGATAGCTCACGAAGCGCACCTTGGGATGGCTCTGCAGGAACTTGGCAACAGCCAGGCCGTTCTCGCAATGACGCGGCATGCGCACATGCAGGCTCTCGAGCGAGCTGTTCAGGAAAAACGCCGCCTGCGGGTTCTGCATGGGGCCGAGGTCGCGCATGAGCTGAGCGGTTGCCTTGGTAATGAAGGCGCCCTCGCGACCGAACTTCTCGGCATAGGTCACGCCGTGGTAGCTCTCATCGGGCGTGGTGAGACCCGGGAACTTGTCCGCATGGGCCATCCAGTCAAACTGGCCGTGGTCGACGATCACGCCGCCCAGGTAGGCCGCATGGCCATCCATGTACTTGGTGGTGGAGTGCGTAACGATATCGGCTCCCCACTCAAAGGGACGGCACATCACGGGCGTCGGGAAGGTGTTGTCGACCATCAGCGGCACGCCGTGGTCATGCGCGGCCTTGGCAAAGCGCTCAATATCGAGCACGGCAAGGGCGGGGTTGGCGATCGTCTCGCCAAAGACGAGCTTGGTATTGGGCTTAAAGGCTGCCTCGAGCTCCTCATCGGTGCAATCGGGGGCAACGAACGTGCAGGTAACGCCCATACGACCCATGGTATGGGCAAGCAGGTTGTAGGTACCGCCGTAGATGGCCGAGCTTGCGACCACATGATCGCCGGCGCCGGCCACGTTAAAGATCGCGAGGAAGTTCGCAGCCATGCCCGAGCTCGTGAGCATCGCAGCGGTGCCGCCCTCCATCTCGCAGATCTTGGCGGCAACCAGATCGCACGTAGGGTTCTGCAGACGGCTGTAGAAATAGCCAGACTCCTCCAGGTCAAACAGCTTGCCCATGTGCTCGGACGTGTCGTACTTCCACGTGGTGGACTGGTAGATGGGCACCTGGCGCGGCTCCGCATCTCCCGGGTGATAGCCGCCCTGAACACATGTAGTACCGATGGTCTGCTCGCTCATATCTAGCTCCCTTGCCTGGGTTACATTTTTATCCGGTTCACGATACCGCTACCCCGCACCCCTCTCAACCCATCCCCAAGGTAGGTTATGAGACAAATCAACCGGGGGCATTTATCGCAGATCTTGGCATTTATTCGATAGATAAAAATGAGGCATACATGAGGCTTTCGATGAACAAATGCATCGGCAAGGGTACCATAGGCGAGTACACCGTTACCGAGGAGACAACGATGAAGCAAATCGATACTGCCCAGCTCGACATCACCGCCTGTCAGGCTCAGGCTGCCGAATACCACGCCCGTGGCTTTAACTGCGCACAGGCCGTCGCCTGCACGCTCGCACCCGCCGTCGGGCTCGACCCCCAGACCGCCTTTATCCTCACCGAGGGCTTTGGCGCCGGCATGGGCGGCATGACCGAGACCTGCGGCGCTATCTCGGGCGCCGTGGCCATCATGGGCTTTGTAATGAGCGACGGCATGGATAACCCCAAGACCAAGGGCCAGACTTACAAGCTGTCGCGCGAAATCGCCAAGCGTTTTAAAACGAAAAACACGACGACCGTCTGCGGCACGCTCAAGGGCATCGGATCGGACAATGGTCCGCTCCGCAGCTGCCCCGGCTGCATCGACGACGCCATCGAGATCGCCTGCGATGTGCTAAAGCAGCTCGCCGAGTAAACGGCGGCAACAGAAAACGACGGCCGGCGTGCTTGGGATTCATCCAAAAGCACGCCGGCCGTCGCCGTTAGAACTCGGCAAATTTGGGAGCGCCGACCTCAATCTCCTCGCGCCCCGCCATAAGCTCGCGCATCTTAGCGCAAAACGGCTCCTGCTCCCCCGCCTTAAACACCAAATGGATCGTCACGGCATCCGCGTAATCGGTATCCGAAACCTTGGCACCCGAATCCTGCGCCAAACGAAGCACCTGCTCATACTGCGGATAGGCCACGTGCACGTCAACAGGCACGACGCTCGTCATCTCAACGACCTGCCCTGCCTCCTGAGCAGCTGCCACCGCCGCCTGCGTCGCCGCGGTATAGGCGCGCACCAAGCCACCGGGCCCCAACAGCGTGCCGCCAAAATAGCGCGTCACCACGCAGCAAACATTTTTGAGCCCAGCGCCGCGCAACACCTCGAGCGTCGGCATGCCGCTCGTGCGGCTCGGCTCACCGTCATCACTCTGACGCTCGCGTCCATCGACCAAAATCCACGCGGGAACATTGTGTCGAGCGTCGTAATGACGCTTGCGAACCATCTCGATGAAGGCATTCGCCTCATCCTCGGATTCAATATGGACCAGCTGGGCAATAAACCGGCTCTTGCGATCCACAAACTCGCCAGAAGCCTCAATATTCGATCGCAGAGTAAAGTAGCTGTCCAACAAAGCCCCTCAACAAAACTAAGCGCGGCAACAAACAGCCTCAATAATACGGCAAAGACAGCACCGTTGTCCTCGCCAACAAGAGCGAAAACGCCAATGATGTCGTCACCAACAGCGAGAACCCGTCAGCGCGAGCAAGGTGCCTTGAAAGACGAGATTGCAACAGAAATGAGGCTGCCGATGACCAGGCAAAAACAGCGAGATGCCAAGAACGGAACCGCCGATGATTCCGTCAACGAAAGCGAGAACCCGTCAGCGCGAGCAAGGTGCCTTGAAAGACGAGGGCATTGACCTTATGGTCATGCCCGAAGGCTTGAAAGGCAGATTGTCGCGCTGACGGGTTCGCAGCGTCAACAAAGTGCCGAGTGGGCCTATAAGCCGGGTTCTGTCGTGAACGGTCATTTATCTTGTCTGCACGTTACCGTGCAGCTCCACGCACGCTACCCGAACGCGGACCGGGCCGGCCCATAGCGTTCCTATTCGCGCTTGCTCCGGATGGGGCTTGCCAAGCCGCCGTGTTGCCACGACGCTGGTGGTCTCTTACACCACCGTTTCAGCTTTTCCCTTTACGCCTTGCGGCGCAGGTGGGAGTCTTCTTTTCTGCGGCGCTTTCCGTCGGATCACTCCGCCCGGCCGTTAGCCGGCATCCCGCCCTCTGGAGCCCGGACTTTCCTCACGCGTGCCGCAAGCAGCACATCGCGCGACCGTCTGGCCCACTCAGCAGTGCAAGAGTGTAACACACCGTTGCCGCAGGCAAAGGCACAACACAAGCGTTCGACACGATATACCAAGAACCATGCCATGCAGTACAATAGGGTTGTCGATGGGCAACGTCGCCAGTCGAGACGCGACCGCGCTCCGCACCCCTCCGTCTACTCGGTGCGTTCCCGCCTCCTCCCCGAGGCGGGATGTCGGCATTTTCATGCACCGACAACCCAATAGCCTGTGAACAGCCCGGACAGCATTGCGCACGAGTAGCATTGCGCACCTCACCGGCAAACGCAAAAAGGGACCCGTCCATTGCGGACGGATCCCTTAAAGCAAGTGATCGTCAAACCGATTTACTCGGCGTCGGTCTCCTCGTCCTTCTTCTCGGAAGGCAGCGGGGTAACCTCGATCTCGACGCCCAGAGTCTCAGCAGCGGACTTCATCGACAGGGAGATACGACGACGGTCGAGGTCGATCTCCATGACCTTGACCTGAACCTTGTCGCCCACGTGGGTGACCTGAGAAGGCTGGTCGACGTGCTTGTTGGCCATCTCGGAGATGTGCACCAGGCCCTCGATGCCCTCGCCCAGATCGACGAAAGCGCCAAACGGGACAAGCTTGGTCACCGTGCCCTCGACGATAGCGCCGACGGGGTACTTCTTGACCAGTGCGCGCCACGGATCCTCGGTGGTCTGCTTGAGACCCAGGGAGATGCGCTCGCGGTTGAGATCGACGTCGAGAACCTCGACCTCGACCTCCTGGCCGACCTTGACAACCTCGGAAGGATGGTTGACGTGGTTCCAGGAGAGCTCGGAGATGTGGATGAGACCGTCGATACCGCCGAGGTCGACGAAGGCGCCGAAGTCGACGATGGAGGAAACGGTGCCCTGGAGACGCATGCCAGACTTGAGCTTGGACAGGATCTCGGAACGCTCGGCCTTACGGGACTCCTCAAGCACGACGCGACGGGAGAGAACGACGTTGTTGCGGTTGCGGTCCATCTCGATGACGCGGGCCTCGATGCGGGTGCCCATGTAGGAGGTGAGGTCCTTGACGCGACGGAGGTCGACGAGGGAAGCGGGCAGGAAGCCACGCAGGCCGATGTCGAGGATCAGGCCGCCCTTGACAACCTCGATAACCTCGCCCTCGACGTTCTCGCCGGAGTTGAACTTCTCCTCGATGCGGTTCCAAGCACGCTCGTACTCGGCACGCTTCTTGGAAAGGACCAGACGACCGTCCTTGTCCTCCTTCTGGAGAACCAGGGCCTCGATGGAATCACCGAGTGCAACGATGTCTGCAGGGTTAGCGTCCTTGCGGATGGACAGCTCGCGGACCGGGATAACGCCCTCGGACTTGAATCCGATGTCAACGAGCACCTCGTCATGCTCGATCTTAACGACAGTACCGTTAACGAGATCGCCCTCATCAAAGTCGGTAATCGTACCGTCGATGAGGTTGTTCATCTCCTCCTCGTTGACATCGTCAAGAGAGAAAATGGACGAGTTCTGAATCTCACTCAAAGGTGGACCCCTTTCGAACTACGGGGCCCCGATTGCTAGGACCTACAGAAGGGTGCGACAAGCACACAACGTTTAGGAACACTCGGGAGCCGACAGATACTAATGTGACGCTTATGCAATCACGTTCGTATAGGTTACGTGGAAATCACTTCGATTTCAAGCGTGAACTGCGATTTTTTACTCGTATGGAGACTTTTTCGCAATCTTGTGAACGACCGTCTCCATAAGTTGACGATAAGCAGTTGAGTATACGGCTTTGGGGTAAAGTATCCGGAGCCCACGTTCTAAACGATTTTTCGAGAAAGGTGCCCGCGTGCTCAAAGCAGTCGTTTTCGATATGGACGAGACGCTTCTCAGCATCAATCTCAACGCGTTTATCCTTCGCTATTTTAAGGATGTCTCGTCAATGCTCGCGGATATCGGACGATGCAGCCGCGGTGGTACGATGGCACGCCTCGGCACCATCCTGGTCGACCTCAACGCCAATCGCCGAAGCGGCACGGACAATCGCACCAATCTTGAGTTTTACCGCACCGAGGTCGAGCGCAGGTGCGGCATCTGCCTCTCGGACCCACTCATCTATGAGGCTTTTACCTACTATGAACGCGAAGTTCTCCCGTACAAGAATGACGATGCCATCAATGCCCACGCCATGCCGGGTGCGCACGCCGCGCTTCAAGCCGTACAGGACGCGGGGCTGCGCTGTGCGCTCTTCACCAACCCCAGCTTTCCCCAAGGGGCCATCGAGTGCCGCATGGGCTGGGGCGAGCTGACAGACGCGCCCTTCGAGCTCGTAACGCACATGGGCAACGCCACGCGCTGCAAGCCCGATGCCACATATTATCTAGGGCAGCTGCAGGTCATGGGGCTCGAGCCACATGAGGTTCTCATGGTGGGCAACGACCCCAAGCGCGATTTCCCCAGCCCCGCCTGCGGCATTCAAACCGCCTATGTGGGCCAAGGAAAGCCCGGCCGAGCCACCTGGCGTGGAACCATGGAAGACTTCGCCCGCGACTTTAACGCCGTAGTAGAAGCCTTCTACGAGCACCAAATAGCCGACGAACTAAGCTAGTCCCCAAATCAGGAATGGGGCGCACGTTTGCCCCACGCTTCGTTACGTGGGCAACGGCTTGAGGGCAAGATGCGATGCCCCAGTGTCCTAGGCCGTGATCATTTTGACGCGTTCGCCGATTTTGGAGTCGCGCCTGTCGGAAATAACAGTAAAGCCCTCCAGGTCGCACACCTTTACATTTGAAAACACGTGGAACTTGGAGCTATCGGCGAGTACGCAACTCGCTTGGGAATTCTGCATCACGATACGTTTTTTGATAGCCTCGGGATAACCTGGCGTCATGATGCCGCGGTCCTCGTCCACCGCATTGACACCTATAAACGCCCGGTCAAAGTACAGCTCGCGCAGCGCGCTCTCAACCATAGGACCGGTGAGCGAGCAGGTAACGGGGTTGAAGTCGCCGCCAATTACCACCACCTTAGCAGCAAGCTCGCCCGTAAACCGACATGCATAGCCGTTGGTGGTGTAGATAGTCACCGGCTTGTCGACGAGCAGGCTCAGGAGCGCCGTCGCGGTGGTACCGGAGTCGACAGCGAGATGAGACCGTCACGCCCGAAGACCCCGCTTTCGCCGCCGAGGAGCGCGCGGCGCACGCGGCCCATGAGGAGCGGCTCGAGCATATCGAGGGGCTCCTTCCCAAGAAGGGAAACGACCCTGCGGGACGACACGGCGAAAACCATCGTTGATTCCGGCAAGAGACGCCGTTTCTCTGGTAGCTTCATCTTCAACCAAGACCGACAATGCCGGCCAGGCACTCAACCCAAAAGGAGACAGCATGCCCAACGAGCTCAGCTATGAGGTCAGCCTCGAGCGCAGCAACCAGATCCGCGCCGACCTGCCGCAGCACCCCGAGAAGTACACCATGCTCACCGGCGACCGCCCCACCGGCCGCCTGCACCTCGGCCACTACTTCGGCACGCTCAAGAGCCGTGTCGAGCTGCAGGACATGGGCGTCCACACCAACGTGCTCATCGCCGACTACCAGGTCATCACCGACCGCGACAGCACCGACAACATCTAGGACAACGTCTACAACATGGTCATCGACTACCTGGCCTGCGGCCTGGACCCCGACAAGACGATGATCTACACGCACTCCGCCGTGCCCGCGGCAAACCAGCTCATGCTGCCGTTCTTGTCGCTCGTCTCCGAGGCCCTGCTGCAGCGCAACCCCATCGTCAAGGCCGAGATGGAGGCCAGCGGCCATGAGCTCACCGGCCTTTTGCTCACCTACCCCGTGCACCAGGCGTGCGACATCTTGTTCTGCAAGGGCAACGTCGTGCCGGTCGGGCGCGACCAGCTGCTGCACATCGAGCTCACCCGCACCATCGCACGCAAGTTCAACAACCGCTACGGCAAGGTGTTCCCCGAGGTCGACGCGCTGCTGTCCGATACGCCGCTGCTGCCCGGCCTTGACGGGCGCAAGATGAGCAAGTCCTACGGCAACGCCATCAACATCTCCATGACCGCCGAGGAGACGGCCAAGCGCATCAAGAAGAGCCAGACCGACGGCGAGCGCATGATCACGTTCGACCCCGAAGCCCGTCACGGTGTGTCCGGCCTGCTCTCCACCGCCGCCATCTGCACCGGCCGCTCCGAGGTCGAGATCGCCGAGGAGATCGGCATGGGCGGCGCAGGCGCGCTCAAGAAGTACGTCACCGAGAGCGTGAACGAGCACTTTGCCCCCATCCGCGCCCGCCGCGAGGAACTGGTCCAGGATATGGACTACGTCAAGGACGTCCTACGCGAGGGCAATCGCCGTGCCAACGAGGTCGCCGAGGCGACGCTCGCCGAGGTACGCGAAGCCATGGGAATGGTGTACTAAGCCATCCGGCTCGCGGAAACGCGCCGCGACACGCGAATGGGCCATCTTCACGTGTCCACGCCTTCGACATAGCCAAGGTCTTACGAGGTGGGCGATAATAAGCCCGCCTCGTTTTTTACGTTGTATGGGGGATTGCATGTACCGACTTGTTGCCAGCGATATGGATGAGACGTTTCTCGACGCCGACCACGCCATCCCGGCGTCCAATCTCCGAGCACTCAAACGCATGAGGGAGCTCGGTGTGCTGTTCGTCCCTTCGAGCGGGCGATGGTATTCCTCTATCATGGACAACTTCTCGGGGGAGGCCCGCGAGCTGATCGAAGACGGCTATGTGCTCTCCTATAACGGCGGCTTCATCAACCGCGTGGGAGACCCCACCCCGCTCACCACCTGCGGCCTTTCCAACGAATGCGCGAACGCGATCTATGCAAAGGGGCTCGAACTCGGACTCTGCATGCACGTCAACGTCGCCGACGGCCACGTGTTCGTGAATGACGCACCCACACGGGAGCGCGACTATCTGGAATCGATCACCGGGGTCACTCATTTTCGCGGATCTGACCATCCCGACCTCTCATTCCTTGAAGGCCGTGGCATCGTGAAGATCCTGTACGTCGACTGGGACTTCGATGAGCTGCAGGAATTGGGCCGCAAGCTCGCGCCGATGGCCGAGCGACTCGGCGTTGACATCACCTTCTCCTCCAAGCGCTACCTCGAACTCATGCCCGCAGGCGTTGACAAAGGGACGGGGCTCACGCGCCTTGCCGATATGCTGGGAATTCCGATGTCCGAGGTCATCGCCGTTGGTGATTCCGCAAACGACCTCTCCATGATCAAGGCGGCGGGACTGGGCGTCGGCGTGGCGAATGTCACCGACGACGTGCGGCCGTATTGCGATGTCGTCCTTGAAACGGCTGGGACTGAGGGTGCGTTCTCCGAACTCATCGAGCGATTCCTTGAACCCCAACGACCACATGTCACTGTGTCTTTCTATTTGTAACCCTTGATTAACTTATGGAGAGGCTGTGTGCTCGTCGGTCTACGACTTGGGTCTCAGAGAATTAGCTATAGGTAACTTAATGAAGGCACAGGCGAATTAAAGACCTTCGACACGAACGTTGCGCCTTCCCTCCCCTCGCGCAACACCTCTTTGGAAAGGCGCCCCGCGCATGTGGGGCGCCTTTCTTGACTACAATGGCGATATCGATTGAAAGTGAGGGCGGCATGGCAGACCGGGACACCGACGGATTCTTCAACCGCGTATACGACATGGTACGCCAGGTGCCCTGCGGCATGGTTGCCACATATGGTCAGATCGCCAAGCTCGTTGGTGAGCCCCGTCGAGCCCGATACGTGGGATACGCCCTGCACGTCAATCCGGAACCCGGCACCATCCCCTGTCATCGCATCGTATTCGCCGACGGACGCCTCGCGGAGGGGTTCGCCTTCGGTGGGCCCGAGGCGCAGCGCACACTGCTCGAGGACGAAGGCGTTGCCTTCCTCGCCAACGGACATGTCGACCTGCAGGCCTCTCGCTGGCCAGCGGGCCTGGTATGACAAGGGGCGCCGACAGCGCCCCTTCCCGTTTTGGATCCTTGGCAGGCAACCCAATCAAACGGTCGCCTCGAGTGCGTCCCCCGCGCGGTCGAGTGTGCTTCTGACCTTGGCACCCTGTTTGAACCACGTGCGCAGGTCCTCGAGCGTGCTGCCCGCTTGCATACACCTTGATTTTGCGACCACCCCTCGTGGTCACCGTGCAGCGGTCGCCGCTCTCGCTGTTCTCGTGCGCCGTGATCTTCTTGAGGTAATCGCGGCGAAACGCCACGACGCGGGCGTTGCTGATCTCGATGAACCAATCGTCATCGACAAGCGAAGTACCCGTGGCACCTCGGCTTGCCATCTCCTCGGAGAAGGAGAAACCGAGCGCGCGCTCCTGCCTGCCGATCTCGAGGATGCCGCGGGCCGGCATGCCGAGCATGAGCAGGGGCAGGAACCCCCCTATGAACAGGAACAGGAACGGGATGAGCACGAGCAGGCGCGCACCCTCGTCGGTGAAGACCGCCATGAAGGCGAGGACGAGCGAGAAGACGAGGGCCATGCCGTTGAAAACAATCGTCAACGGCTTGATGGCAGACCAACACAGGCCCGCCTTGGTCATGGGACCGTCGACGGCGTCCGAGACTTCGATGCCCTCTTCCTCCAGACGGGCGAGGAGGTTGAGCGAGCACACCCCCTCGAGGCTTATCGAGCAGAACTTCCGGTCGCCCTCGAACAGGTCGATCCTCATCATCTGCGCGTGAAGCGTTGCACGGGTGATGTTGCCAAACGTCGTCTCCTTGCGGATGCCGAAGGCGTTACGCGAGAGAATGCGCCCACCGTCCACGTCGATACGCGGGATGCTCAGCAAGGCCCAGATAGCCATACCCGCGAGCGCCATGGCATGACCGAACCACACAAGTTCGTGGTCCCACTCGCCCAGCGAGACGCCCTGCCAGACGTAGACACCCAGCATGAGCAGTTCGAACGCGACGGCGCAGCAGGCGATGATCGTGCGGATGGCTGCGGGCATGCGCACCGTGAAGCAATCGAGGCTGTCCGTTGCCTCGCTGCGCTCGCGCGCGCCGCGGCGGGCGACCCATGCAGTGAGCGGGCCGACGATGAACACGGTCATACCGACGCGCAGAATGGATTCGAGCAGATTACTCATAGGGGCCACCGCCTCGAGCTCTGGAGATTAACTGCAGGAAACGCTGCCAGAACGATGGGATGCGCACAACGTAAGGAGCCGCGTATCGGCAAGCGGCGGCATCGCAATCGCCCGACGAACAGATGATGATCGGCGCCGGGCCAGACGAATTAAACAAAAGGGTGGTCGACGGCGCCCTCGCAGGCGCACCGTCGACCACCCTTCACGTCGCAGCGACCCTACGAGCCGTCCGAAACGAAACGCACTCCGCCAGAGCGCTACCCAATCTTGCGGATGCTCGGGATCGCCCAGGTGATGCCTGCTAGGATCACCATTGCAGCACCGATGAGCACGAAGCACGCGCTTACGCCGATGGCGTCCGCGAACAAGGTCGATGCGACGAGCCCCACGGGCATAGCCCAGCTGCAGACCGCTCCGTACAGACCGAAGACGCGGCCCATGCACTCGGGATCGACGCGCTCCTGCATGAGCGCCATCTGCGGCGCGCTGTACAGCGGACTCGAGACCCCCATCGCGAACGTAAGCCCCAGAAACACAACGAGCGCGGAAGGGGGCACGAGGCCGCCCGCGAGCGTGCCCGCTCCGAAGAGGCCGATGGCCAGCGTGCACGAAAGAGCGCGGTTCTTAAGGCCACCCGTCGCCCCGATCCAGCCGCTCGCCGCGATCATGCCGACCGAGAACGCGATCTCCGCGATAGCCGACTGCGTAGTGGTGCCCCCAAAATGGTCGAACACCATGAGCGGGAACAGCGCGGATATGGGCGAGAACAGGACCGAGAAGGCGAAGCCGATCCAGAGCATGGCGAACAGACCGTGATGGCGTTTGAGCTCGCGGTACCCGTTGGCCGTCTCCAATAGGAAGGCCCGCACCGCGCGGTGCGACGCCTCGGCGTTCTCCTCGGGCGTATGGCGCTCGGGCGCCGGCGTCTTGATGCCGGAGGTCGCCACCGCGATGCTCGCGAGCACCGCCCCGGCGACATCGAGCGCGATCATGAAAGTCAGACCAAACGCCGGGTAGACCGCAGCGGCGATGGCGTTGCCGATGATATAGCTACCCGACTGCATGAACTGCAGCATGCCCGCCAGCTTGCCGAGCACCTCGGGCGGGGCGATGAGCGGTGTGAGCGCGTTGAAGGCGGGCGTATGGAGCGTGCTGCCCAGCGCACGGACGAACAGCACCGCCGCCACAACGGCGACAGAAAGGTCGCCCCGAAGCGAGCCGAAGACAAGCGTGAGGCTCACGGCCGCGATGAAGAGATCGGCGCCGATCATGAGACGCTTGATGGACGTGCGGTCCACGATGGTGCCCGCGAAGGCGCCGAGGAGCGCCATGGGCAAGAAGGCCGCCAGGCTCACGAACGACAGGGCGCTCGCGGAGCCGGTGGTGAGGGTGACGTGCCAGATGAGACCCATCTGCAGAATGGAGCTCGTGAGCACGGAGAAGAACTCGCCGATCCAGACGATGGCGAGCGAGCGCTTCCAAGAAGCGCAGGGATTCGGTTGTGTCATGGAATAATCCTTTGATGCGATCGGTGGTATGCAGCGAAGTACCGGTCGCTCACGCGACCGTGGCTAGAGCCAAATCCTCATGGAAGCAAGCATGGTGCAGCTCCCCTTTCCAAATCTAGAGGTAAACCTTCAGCCGTGAGTGAATCTATTATAGGGACTTGCGAGCCAAGATGCAACAGGAAGACCTCTACGGAGCGTAGATGCCGGGCGCCCCGAACCACTTATGCCATGAGAGACGGCATCCGATTCTCCTTGACTTGGTCTCAATGTGATATCACAATGCAATCAGCAGTCGCACGGACTGCTCGGGGACTCGCCTCCTCCCCATCGCAATCTGGAGCGCGGCGCCGGGGACGTCATGCAAACGCCGGCGCAGTCATGAAAGGAACTCACAATGAGCGTGGAAAAGCAACTCAAGGCCAAGTCGGGCTACGGCATGCTCGTCTCCGTGGCGGTGGCGCTCATCGTCATCATCGGCCTCTTTATCTGGAGCACCATCGGGCTCGCGAGCACGCCCGACGGCGTCGACGCGCCCGCAGTCTACGGATGGGGGCTCGGCCTCAGCATCCTCGCGTTTTGCCTGTGGTTCATCCCACTCAACGGATTCTTCTCGCTGCAGCCCGGCCAGGCGCGCGTGTGCATCCTGTTCGGCAAGTACGTGGGCACCGTCCGCGACGAGGGCTTCTTCTGGGCCAACCCGTTCTTTAGCAAGAGCATGGGCGGATCGGCCGGGATCGGCGAGATGATCGAGCTCGAGATGAGCGATTCCAAGGCCGCCAAGGCCGCGGCGCAGAAGGCCGCCAAGGGCAACCCCACCACTATCTCCACCCGCGTGCGCACCCTGAATGGCGAGCGCCTGAAGGTCAACGACAAAATGGGCAACCCCATCGAGATCGCAACCGTCGTGGTGTGGCACGTCGCCGATACCGCCAAGGCGCTCTTCGACGTCGACGACTACCAGAGCTATGTCGCCATGCAGGCCGAGACGGCGCTGCGCCACGTGGCGAGCGTGTACGCCTACGACCACCTGGAGGACGAGTCCGATGCCGCCGGCGCCATCACGCTGCGCGCCAATGTGGAAGAGGTCTCCGAAGCCCTGCGCCGCGAGCTCGCGATGCGCCTGGCGCCCGCCGGCGTCGAGGTCGACGATGCACGTCTCACGCACCTCGCCTACTCCCCCGAGATCGCCCAGGCGATGCTGCGCCGCCAGCAGGCCGAGGCCGTCATCGCCGCACGCAAGAAGATCGTCGAGGGCGCGGTCTCCATGGTCGACATGGCCGTGAAGGAGATGGCTGCCGGCGGCACCATCGAGCTCGACGACGAGCGCAAGGCGCAGATGGCCAGCAACCTCATGGTGGTGCTCTGCGGTGAATCCGAGGCGCACCCGGTGCTCAACGCAGGCTCGCTGTACTAACCCCAACACCAATGAGTAATATGGGGACGGGTGCAAAATTGCACATTCGACAAGAAGGCACGTCATGGCACGCAAGCAGTATCCACTCCGTATAGACCCCGCTATCTGGGAGGCCGTCCAACGCTGGGCGGACGATGAGATGCGCAGCGCCAACGGTCAGGTGGAATGGATCTTGCGAGACGCCCTCAAACGCGCGGGAAGGCTGCCGAAGAAAGAGCCCTCGTTCAAGGGCACGCCCAAAGGCGAAGAGGGCTAAGCCGGGAAGACAGGGCTCGGCCGCTGCCGACGTCGGGACAAAGCCGCGCCCCGCGCCGCGGTCGAGGCAGAGCTGAGCCCCGCCGCTCCAAAGTCGAGCCGAACGGCGGGGCCAACACCAACCCAAAGCAAGCTCGCCCCCTCTATACGCACCAACCGGTCCCCGGAGGCATCCGCCTTTGGGGACCGTTCTTTTCCCAGCTAGATGTCGTATATAAAGCCTTTTGACAGCTCGATTTTGCCCCGTGGGGGTCAAATATAAAGACCTTTGATGGTACGATGCTCGCGTCAATGACATGGTGGCTCTCGACAGGGGTCACCCCGACCCTCTAGGGAGCAAACGCATGGAGCTGGGCTCGCACATCAAGGAGCATCGCACGGAGCTCGGACTGTCCCAAGACGATCTGGCGGAGCGCATCTACGTGTCGCGCCAGACCATCAGCAACTGGGAGTGCGGCCGTACGTATCCGGATGTCCAGAGCCTGCTGCTGCTTTCCAACGTGTTCGGGGTGACCGTGGACTCCCTCATCAAAGGAGATGTGGAAACCATGGCACAGGTAATGAACGAAGCGGTCAAGAAGTACAACGCCCTATCCACAATCACGGTCGTGAGTGCGGTCGTGTTTTTGGTGCTGAGCGCGTGGGCGGCGTTCCAGTTCGAATGGGGCTGGGGCATGCACATCGCGCCCACCGCGGCGTTTGCCGCCGTGGCGCTCGTCGTGATGCTCGTGGCGTTCGTGTATATGGAACGCATGAAGAAGCAGCACGACCTCGTCACGTACCGCGAGGTGTTGGCGTTTAGCCGCGGCGAGCAGGTCGATCGCGACACGCTCGAGGGGCGCCGTGAGCGCGAGATGAACCCTTGGGTCAAGGGCACGCGCAACGCGGTGCAGATCATCATCGGCGCCATCGCCGGCGGACTGGTGGGCGTCGGCATCGGCATGCTCGCCAAGATGCTGAGTTAAAAGCGCGGGTACGCACCCGTTCCCCGAAATGGTATCCCCCTTAGCCCCCATTCTGAAGATGTATGCCAGAATGGGGGCGATTCCCGTTAGGAGGTGCCCCATGAACGTCACCGTACGCGCGTCCCTCATCGCATTGATCGCAATCGTTGGCGCCTGCTGGGCAATCCCCGTCCTCCTGGTGAGGGTCGTCCCACCCGATGCCGGCATGATCGCCATGATGGAGCTGATCTACCCCGTGCTCCCCGCAACTGCAATCACCCTCGGCCTGCTCGCCGCGAACTCCGCGAGGACGCTCTTCTGGGTACCCGCGGCGCTCGGAATCGGACCCGCGGTCCTGTTTCCCCTCAAGGTCGAGGGCAGCCAGGACCTTGCGTTCCATGGGGTTGCCTATACCGCAATCGGCTACGCCGCCATGGGCCTGTACACTTGGACGATTGCTCGACAGCATCGCTAAGCCATCGCCCCGCAAGCCTCCACAAGCCAAATCTCCCCGCGGCGATGGCACGCATCGCAGCAACAATCATGCAGGTAAACCCCGTGCAAAACAGTTTTTGCAGCGCCCGGCAAGCCTTGCCGCATATGATGTACAACAGATTCGATAGCGCACCCTACGTGTTCGCGGGACGCTCCTTCACGACCGGGAGGTGACGATGGACATCAGCAACCAGATCAAGACGCGGCGCGAGGCGATGGGGCTCTCCCAAGAACAGCTCGCCGAGAAACTCTACGTGTCGCGTCAGACGATCTCGAACTGGGAGCGGGACAAGACGTATCCGGACGTCCAGAGCCTGCTCATGCTGAGCATCCTATTCGACACCTCCATAGACACGCTCGTGAAGGGAGACGTAACCGTTATGGAAGAGGCAGTCGAAAGAGATCGCAAGCGCATGGGAACGCGGATGCTGCGGCTGGCGGTGGCGTTCGCACTGATACTGTCGCCGGCGTTTAACTGGATGGAGGGCACCTGGGGCGCCGGCTTCGCCGCGGCTGCGGCGTTCCTGCCGGCGATAGCGGCGCTTGTTGTCGCAACCGTCCTCGAGCGCATCAAGCGCGAGAACGACCTGGTGACCTACCGCGAGATCCTCGCTGTCCGCAATGCAGACAGGTGCTTTACAGCCACAAGCGCGATAGTTTCAACAACAAGATGCAGTGCCCCAGAGCCCCTAGCAGTCGACGATGGTCTTGCCGATCATGATGTTGAGGATCTCGACGTCGGTATCCTTCATGCCAACGCGGCCCACATAGCCCATGCTGGCGATCGTCTCTTCCACCGTATCCTGAATCAGGCCCTCGCCGGCACGGAAGCCGCGGCCCTGCATGGCCATATCGTGGCCCAGAATCGCCGCATCAACGGCAGCGGAAATCTTAGCGGCGCAGCTTGCCTTGGCGCCATCGCACACGATGCCGCCCACGTTACCGAGCGTATTGGAGACCGTCGCGCCGATCTGCTCGCGCGTGCCACCGCACAACCAGGTAATCGCCGCGCCGGCACCACACGCAGCGCAAATAGCACCGCAAAACGCCGAGAGCGCACCAATATAGCTCTTGATATGCACGGCAATAAGATCAGACAGCATCACGGCGCGCACCAGGCGCTCGTGGTCGCAGCGCAGGTAGTCGGCATATTCCATAACGGGCAACGCACAGGTAATACCCTGGTTGCCCGAGCCGCACACAATGGCGACCGGCAGCGCACAGCCGTTCATGCGGGCATCGGACCCGGCGGCCGCACGGGCACGGGCACGGCAGGCGACGTCGTCGGCACGAGCGCCCAGCAGCGTACGGCCTACCTCAGCGCCCCAAGCGTGCGCCAGGCCCTCGGCGCTTATTGCGCCGTTCAGCTCAATCTGACGTTCAACGGCGGCGCGAGCACCCTCGATGTCGCCGTCCTCGATAAAGTCGATGATGGATTCGATCGACATGGGCGTGTCGGCCTTATCGGCGGCACGCTCGGCCACGACGCGCTCGGCGCAGGCGTCACACTCCCCCGCCGACTTGCCACACACCGGAATACCGTCGAGCGTATGGCACGTAACATTGGTGTGGTGGTCGGTGATCTCGACGACCGCGGTATGGCCCCCGGCAGTGGCAGTTACCTTGATATAGAGGTTAGGCACACCCTCGACAAGCGACACGTCGCAGTAGTCAGCGTCGGCGAGCAGCTCGGTCACGCGAGCGCGGTCTGCATCGTCAACACTCTCGAGCACCTCGAGCGCGCTCTTGGCGTCACCGCCCACGGCACCCAGCACGGCCGCAGCCTCGATACCGTGCATACCGCCCGAGTTGGGCACGGTCACGCTCTTTACATTCTTGATGATGTTGCCCGAGCAGGCAACAACCATATGTTCGGGTTCGCAACCGAGCGTCTGGCTCGCCAGCGCCGCCGCATAGGCAACGGCAATGGGCTCGGTGCAGCCGAGCGCACAGACAAGCTCGCGGTTCAAAACATCACAAAACGCGGTATCACGGATGGAATCGGTAGGCATAGGTATCTCCTACATGTATAACGGGTTGCTCTCGCAAGTATCAACTTCTCCATTTGATAACAAGGCACCAAAAACCGCAAGTCGAGTTCCGGCAGACGGCCGCCAGAAGCAAATTGGCGGCATTTTTCGTGATGGGCTAATGTTCGCGTCCGCTAAAGCGTTTGACCAAAAAACGCCCGAGTGTTTAGGCAAAAGACGCGCTATCATGCAGTCGAACGCGGTAAAACCTTTAGCAATTCCGCCGCACGGACCAGAGAGGAACCACTCATGAAGATCGGTATCGGCAACGACCACGCCGCCGTCGAGCTCAAGAACATCATTTCCGAGCACCTGAAGGAGCGCGGCTGCGAGGTCGTGAACTTTGGCACCGACACCTCCGAGAGCTTTGATTACCCCATCGCCGGCTACAAGGTGGGTAAGGCCGTGGCCAACGGTGACGTCGACCTGGGTATCCTAATCTGCGGTACCGGCGTCGGCATCAGCCTGGCCGCCAACAAGGTCGAAGGTGTTCGCGCCGTCGTATGCTCCGAGCCCTTCAGCGCCAAGCTCTCCCGCATGCACAACAACACCAACGTGCTCGCCTTTGGCGCCCGCGTCGTGGGCTCCGAGCTCGCCAAGATGATTGTCGACGAGTGGCTCGATGCCGAGTTCGAGGGCGGCCGTCACGAGCGTCGCGTTAACCTCCTCAACGAGATCGACCACACGCGCGGCCTCAAGGTCGTCGACGAGGCTTAAAGACCTACAAAGCCATACGCTAACGCCAGCCCCCGCCCGGAAGAAACATCCGGACGGGGGCTGTTTAGTAGATTTTTGGGATATACCTAGAAATCTACTGGAATAAAAAGGGCGCCGCGGATGGAATTCCGCGGCGCCAAAGCCACACGCTAACAGCTTTGAGGAGTCAAAGCTGGTTTAGCCAAAGAAGCGCTTGATCTCGATCTCGGCGTTCTCCAGGCAGTCGGAGCCGTGGATCACGTTGGCGTTGACATCGACAGCGAAGTCGCCGCGAATGGTGCCGGGGGCAGCGTCAAGCGGGTTGGTAGCGCCCATAAGGGTGCGCATCTTGGAGACAGCAGAAAGACCGGAAACGACCATCTTGACGACCGGACCGCTCGTCATAAAGTCGCAGAGACCGCCAAAGAAAGGCTTGTCGGCCAGATGAGCGTAGTGCTCCTCGACGGTAGCGCGCTCGAGCGTGGTCATCTCCATGCGCTCGATGACAAGGCCGCTGCGCTCAATGCGAGCAACGATCTCGCCGATCTTGCGATCGCGCACAGCGTCGGGCTTAATCATAATGAAGGTCTTCTCGATAGCCATAAGGTAGCCTTTCAAGTAGGTTCGCGCGTGCCCAAGTCCCATTCCGGCACCCGCCTGGACTGCATCGTAACAGAGTTTTAGCTGCAGTTAAACAAAAAACTGTTTATTGAAACACTACAATTTATTAAAACGTTCCATATGTGTCACTTCTGTTTCGAAGCCCGATTAGAGTACCATCCGACCGCGCATCAACCGCACCGAACCGAGCGGACGGTCGGTTGCCGCCCGTGAACGTAGCCCCTTCACAACCTGCCCAAAGGTCCTACAGAAGTTATCGACAAGCCCCTTTCCCATTGCAACAAAATACGGGCGTCCACTGCAGCAGACGCCCGTAAAGGCAAAAACGATTTATCAATAAATGGCCAAAGCCGCTTCAACTAAACCCTTACTTTGCCCCATGGCCCATCTCGACGACCTTGGTCAGCGATCCAAGCACACCTTCGTCGGCAACGAGTTGTGCCTGGGCACGCTGCAGCTGCACGGCAACGGCGGCAGGGGCGGTACCGCCCTCGGTCGTGCGTGCAGCGACAATCGACGGGATGTCGAGCGCCTCGGTAATGTCGTGCTCAAAGAGCGGGCTTGCCTCTTGGAACACCTCAAACGGCAGGTCCTCAAGATTGCAGCCGCGCTTCTCGCACATCAGGACCAAATGGCCCACCACGGCGTGGGCCTCGCGGAACGGCAGGCCACGCTTGGCCAGGTAGTCGGCAACGTCGGTGGCGGCAAGGTGCCCCACGCCGCACTCGCGCGCCATGGCATCCTCGTTGACGGTCCAGGTCGAGATCATACCGGCCATAACGGACAGGCACTGCATGAGCGTATGGGCGGTATCGAGCGCGCCCTCCTTGTCCTCCTGCAAGTCCTTGTTATAGGCGAGCGGCAGGCCCTTCATGGTCACGAGCAGCTGCACCAGGTTGCCATAGACTCGGCCGCTCTTGCCGCGGATAAGCTCGGCAAAATCGGGGTTCTTCTTCTGCGGCATGATGGACGAGCCAGTGGAATACGAGTCGGAAAGCGTGATAAAGCCAAATTCGGAGCTCGACCACAGCACGATCTCCTCGGAAAGACGCGACAGGTGCATCGCCATGACGGAGCCGGCGTAATGCAGATCGAGGAGGAAATCACGGTCGGAAACCGCATCGAGCGAGTTGGGAATCACGCCCGCAAAGCCAAGTTCGGCGGCCGTCATCTGACGATCGAGCGGATAGCTCGTACCGGCAAGCGCGGCAGCGCCCAGCGGGCAGTTGTCGGCAGCATCAAAGGCGGCCTTCAGGCGTGTAAAGTCGCGCGCGAACATCCAAGAATACGCCAGCAGATGATGCGACAGCAGCACGGGCTGAGCATGCTGCATGTGCGTGTAACCCGGCAGAATCACCTTGTCGTACTGTTTGGCCGCATCCACCAGCACGTGGCGCAGCTCAAGATTGGCCTCCATGAGCTCCTTGGCCAGCGCCTTGACGCCCAGGCGTGTATCGGTCGCCACCTGGTCGTTGCGCGAACGCCCGGTATGCAGGCGCTTGCCCGCCTCGCCGATGCGACGGGTCAGCTCGCTCTCGATGGACATATGAATGTCCTCGTCGTTGATATCGAAGGTGAAGTTGCCGGCATCGATATCCTGTTCGATTGCGGTCAGACCCTCGGCAATCGCCTGCTCGTCCTTTGCACTGATAATGCCCTGGGCCGCCAGCATCTTGGCATGTGCCTTAGAGCCAGCGATATCCTGCTTATAGAGATGTTTGTCGACCGGCAGCGACGCGCCAAACTCCTGCGTGACCTCGGCCACGCCTGTCTCAAAACGACCGCCCCAAAGAGCCATGGAACCGTCCCCTTTCTCCAAATACCAAAACAAGCGCCCAAAGCAAAGCGCCATGTCGCTAAAGCGATTTATCAACCGCTAGTTTTGCACATTCCCCACCGAGCGCGAGACCATGTGGCTAATTTGCAAAGAAGTGACGCACCAGGCACTTGGCGCCCATCGACTCCCGCCAGCCGTTGCTCGCCGAGCCGTCAATCCATGTCTTCAGGCTCATAGGGACATCCTCGACCTTTGCAGCATCGAACTCGGGCGCGAGGGCAAGTAAAGCATGCGCGATAGCATTGAACATAATGGATACTCCTCAGATATATATAGGCGCAGAGCCGTCAAATTGATAGAAGGAGCCCCGCCGGACAACCCCGGCGGGGCTCGGACTCAGCCGCAGGCGCGGCATCATATATGCGGGCGGAATGTAGGGGCCACCGATGTTAAGAAGTGTCAGCAAGCATAACGAAAGGTAGGGACCCCATGCGCCCGTTATGTATCACGCGGATGGGCCGCGCGGATACCAAGGGAGAAAGACTTAAGCCTAGGCGGCAGCAGAGCTGGGACCCTGGACCTTGGCCCACGTCTTGAGCGACAGCGTGTCGATCTCGATAAAGCCGGCGCTGGCCTTCTCGTCAAACGTGGTGTCGCGGTCGTAGGTGGCCAGACCGTAGTCATAGAGGCTGAAGGGGCTCTTGCGGCCGACAACATGGCAGTTGCCCTTAAAGAACTTCAGGCGGACGGTGCCGGTCACGAACTTCTGGGTATCGGCCATAAAGGCGTCGAGTGCGTTTTTGAGCGGGCTGTACCACTGGCCGTTGTACACGGCGGTGGCCCAATCCTGCTCGAGCTTAATCTTGGTCTTGAGCAGATCGCCCTCGACGCAAATATCCTCGAGCGCCTTGTGGGCGGTGATAAGCGTCAGGGCGCCGGGAACCTCATAGCACTCGCGGCTCTTGAGGCCCACCAGGCGATCCTCGACCAGGTCGAGACGACCAAAGCCGTTATCGCCCGAAATCTTGTTGAGGGCGATGACGATCTCGGAGAGCTTCATCTTCTTGCCGTCGACGGCGACGGGCTTGCCGGCCTCAAACTCAATCTCGGTGTAGGTCGGGGTGTCGGGCGTGTCCTCGGGATTCTTGGTCATAACCCAGGCGTCGTCGAGCGGCTCGTTCCAGGGATCCTCCAGGTGGCCGCACTCAATGGCACGACCCCACAGGTTGTCGTCGATGGAATAGGGGTTGTCGTTGGCACCCTCGGGAACCGGCACGTTGTGGGCGTGAGCATAGGCGACCTCGTCGGGACGGCACTTCAGATCCCACTCGCGAACCGGGGCGATAACCTTAAGCTCGGGGTCGAGGGCCTTGACGGCAGCCTCAAAACGAACCTGGTCGTTACCCTTGCCGGTGCAGCCGTGGGCGACGTAGGTCGCGCCAAACTCGTGGGCGACCTCGACAAGCTTCTTGGCGAGCAGCGGGCGAGACAGAGCGGAAAGCAGCGGGTACTTGTTCTCGTACATGGAATTTGCGGCGATGGCCTTGGTCAGGAACTCATCGGAGAACTCATCGCGCAGGTCGAGCACCTGGCAATCAAGAACGCCCAGGTCGAGCGCTTTCTGTTTCTTGGCATCCAGGCCGGTCTCCTCCTGGCCCACGTTGCCGCAGACGCAAACGACATCGAGATTCTTCTCGTCCTGGAGCCACTTGACACATACGGATGTATCAAGTCCACCGGAATATGCGAGAACGACTTTTTCCTTGCTCATGGCTGTTTCCTTTCGCCCTTGGTAGCTAGTTAGAACATCGGTCAGTTGCAAGTCATTTCAAGGTCACGTACCGTGCAATATCAGGTTAAATAGCAAAAATCAGCACATACATGCCCTAGAAACATGCAGCAATGTCGTGCTAAAACCCAACGACCTTAAAATGACTCTGTTGAGGCAATTCGCCCCATGCGGACAGAGACGATTGTTATCGTCGTCGGGAAATTGCGCGCTGGCGTCGGATGGCATTGTCTGCAGTGGTGATGATCTTTACGAACTGCATCTGCCTCTCCTTTCACACATCGCCGGGCGCAATTCTAATATCGCAAACGGTACCTTTTCCTCGGTAAGCGGCTCTTTTGCCGTCTCCGTTTTCGATGGTCGCTATATTACGCTAAAGTGCCCGCTGCACAAGCGACAAATTCAAATTTCTGAAAAGTTATTTCATTAGTTTGTGAAATGCAGTGCAAATACGCTCCGTTCCTGCGAAAATACGCCTGATTACGAGTTGATGGTTATAACGTCTGAAACAATTTCGAAACGAAAGGCTCGCTTTTATGCAAACTTACGAATCGGACGCCAATATCGGAAACATTAAGCTCATCGCCGTCGACATGGACAAGACGCTGCTGACCGACGAGCGCGTGCTGCCGCAAGGCCTTGACGAACGCCTGGACAAGCTCGCCGAAGCCGGCATCGTATTCTGCCCCGCCAGCGGACGTCCCGCCCCCAAGCTCGAGGAGATGTTCGAGGGCATCAAGAACCGCCTCGCCTTTTGTCCCGACAACGGAGCCTGCGTCATCTATCGCGGCAACTATATCTATAAGAGCAATATCGATGTGGCGCTGTATCAACAGGTGCTCGCTCGTGCCTCGGAGGATTCTCGCGCCGTTCCCGTCCTGTGCTGCTTCGACGAGTTCTACGTGCTTGCCCGCGACCATCAATACCACGACGAGATCAGCGTCTACTACAACACAATCAACTACGTCGACAGCTTTGAGGGCATTGATTTCGAGTCCAACAAGATTTCGATCTTCTTCCCCGCCTACGATGCCGAGCCTGCGTTCCGCGAGACCTATAACCCCGCGTTCTCGGACAAGCTCTACGTCACCAATGCGGGTCGCGAGTGGATCGACTTTATGAACCTGGGCGTCGACAAGGGCGCCGGCGTCGCGCATCTGTGCGAGCACTTGGGCATCGATATCGCCGATGCCGCCGCCGTGGGCGACACCTACAACGATATACCTATGCTCGAGCGCGTCGGGCATAGCTTTATCGTGGACAATGCCGAAGAGCATATGAATGCGCACGCCAAGTGGCGCATTCCGAGCAACAACGACGGGGGCGTACTGACGCTCATCGACGCCATCTTGGCGGCTCGGTAACGTAGCTCGTCGGACCTGGCCGGGCGAGGCGGGTAAGTTTTTCGCTCGGTCAGGTCCTGGGCTCGCTCGGAAAGCACATTAAGTGCTTTCCGGCTCGTGCGGAATCTACGAAAAACTTACCCGCCTCGCCCGGCCAGGTCCTTGGGTGACTTACTTGCCGCCTGGATGGCATCTTGGCGCCTAGATACTTTGGCTGAATTTAATTGAACGAAGGACGCTCCTTGTTGATGAGGGGCGTCCTTCTGTTTTTGGTTACTTTGGAATTGTGGGCGCTTTCCTATTTCGCGTCGGCCCAGGTTATGCCGGTGCTGGCTTCGGCGATGAGGGGTACGCGGAGGTCTACTACGTGCTCCATGACGTCTTGGACCATGGCGGTCAGGCGCTCGACTTCGTCGACGGGGCACTCAAAGTCCAGTTCGTCGTGCACCTGCAAGATCATGTGGGCGGCAAAGCCCTCTTCTTCCAGGCGGCGGCTTACGCGGGCCATGGCGATCTTGATGATGTCGGCGGCGGTGCCCTGCATGGGGTGGTTCATGGCCGTGCGCTCGCCAAAGCCACGGAGTTGCGGGTTTTTGGCCTTGAGCTCTGGAATATGGCGACGACGACCATACATGGTCTCGGCATAGCCCGTCTGCTTGGCGCGCGCCACCACGTTGTCGAGGAACGTGCGCACGCCCGGGTAGGCCTCGTAGTAGCGATCGATCATGCCGCGCGCCTCGGCCATCGAGATATGTAGCGACTGCGACAGACCGTACGCCTGCTGACCATACACAATGCCAAAGTTCACGGCCTTGGCGCGACTGCGCAGGTCGGGCGTTACCTCGGACACGGAAACGCCAAACACGCGCGCGGCCGTCTCGGCATGGAAGTCCTCGCCCTCGTTAAAGGCGCGCACCAGGTGCTCGTCACCCGAGAGATGCGCGAGCAGACGCAGCTCGATCTGCGAGTAGTCCACCGCCAAAAAGACACTGCCCTCGCCTGCCGAAAACGCCGTCTTAACGGTACGGCCCAGCTCAGAGCGCGTCGGGATGTTCTGCAGGTTCGGGTCGCTCGAGGACAGGCGACCCGTTGCCGTGATGGTCTGGTTGTACGTGGTGTGCACGCGACCGTCACCACGGCGCAGCGGACCTAGCGTGTCCAGATAGGTCGACTTAATCTTGGACTTCTCACGCCAGTCCAAAATCAGGCGCACGATTTCGTGGTCACGGGCAAGGTCGCTCAGCACCTTGGCGTTGGTCGAATAGTACCCGCGCTTGGTCTTTTTGAGGCCCTTGGTCGGAAGCCCCATAACGTCAAAGAGCACGTGCGAGAGCTGCATGGGACTGCCGATGTTAAACGTCTCATCACCTGCCAGGTCGCGAATGCTGCGCTCGACCTCGGCAATCTGAGTCGCCAGGCCCTCGGACAGGCTGCGCAGCCGGTCGGGATCTACGAGCATGCCCGCGCGCTCCATCTTGGCAAGCACCGGCACGAGCGGCATCTCAATGCCATCGAACACGTTGGCGGCGTTCTCGCGGGCCATGCGGTCGCGAAGCGGCGCCACGAGTGCCAGCGTCAACGCCACGGTACGGGCAGCAGGAGCAGGAGCGTCCTCGCCAGCACCATCCGCACCGCGCGCCGCAGGCAGCGCCATCTGCAGATAGGTATCGGCCAGATATGCCTCGTCAAACTCGGAACGGTCGGAATCCAACAGGTACGCGGCAACCACGGTATCAAAGATGCGCACGGAATCGACTGCCAGCGGGTCCATGAGCTCGGGCTCAGAAGAATCGATGGGCGAAAGCTCATGCAGCAACGCCTTCATGTCCGGGCTCGCCACGCGGCCCTCCATAAACAGGCGCGCGAGCACGCCAGCGATAACGCCGTGGGCAGAATTGAAGCCCTCGACAGCGGCAGGCGTGCCGTCATCGGCTTCCTCGAGCGCAAAGAGCCCCTTGGGCGTCGCCAGCCACAGCGTACGCGTCAGGCCAAAGAGCGCACCCTCCTCCTTGTCATCGTCCACCACGGCGGCGACCCACTCGCCCGCATCAATCGCGCGAGAGATCTCGGCCGCCACAGCAGCAAGTGCCTCAGCATCGCCGGCGGCGGCACGCGAAACCGCGGGTATCTCGAACGCGCTGGCAGCGGGCACGACCCCGCCCTCGCCGCCAATCAGCGCCAGGAACCGGTTCTGCATGGCCGTAATGCCAAGGGCGCCCAGCGCCGCGGACACCTCATCGGCAGAAAACGATGGGAAGGACGTCGCGTCAAAGTCGAGCTCGACAGGTGCATCGGTGCGGATGGTCGCAACCTTGCGGCTCAGCAGCGCATCGTCGATGTGTGCACGCAGGTTCTCGCCCATCTTGCCCTTGACCTCGTCAGCATGCGCAATGACCTCGTCCAAGCTGCCGTACTGCGCGATGAGCGCGCTCGCCTTTTTGGGGCCGATGCCCGGTACGCCGGGAATGTTGTCCGACGTATCGCCCTTCAGACCGTAAAAATCGGGCACGAGCGCCGGCGTAATGCCGTGATACAGGTCGTCCACGCTCTCGGGCGTCATGATCGCCACGTCGGACAGGCCCTTGCGAGTCGAGACCACGTTGACGTGCTCGGTCACAAGCTGATACATGTCACGGTCGCCGGTCACCAGCAGCATGTCGCAGCCGGCCTCCTCACCCAGGCGCGCCATGGTTCCCAGGATATCGTCGCCTTCCCAGCCCTCGGACTGCAGAATTGGCACGTTGAGCGCCGTGAGCAGCTCCTTAATCATGGGAAACTGCGCATGCAGATCGGGGTCCATGGGCGGGCGCTGCGCCTTATACTGCGGCAGCATCTCCATGCGCACGCGCGGCTTGCCCTTGTCAAACGCCACGACCACACCGTCGGGGCTAAAGGCATCGATCATCTTAAGAAACATGTTCAGAAAGCCAAAGATCGCGTTGGTAGGGCGACCGTCCGGCGCGTTCATGGTCGGCGGCACGGCGTGGAAGGCGCGGTGCATGAGCGAGTTGCCGTCGATAACGGCAAAGGTGCGGCGCTTGTCAGACATATTGAATACCTCGCTTTGGACTGGGCACGGCTTGCTCACTCCAGTTTACACGCTCCCCGCCCCGCGGCCACCGCACATCAAGCTCCCCCGCCACCGCGCGTTCCCGAGTGATACGATGGCTCACGGTACAACAACCAGCACGATCGATCCGAAAGGAGCCTGCGTCATGGAGCGTCCCTGCGCATGGAAAAAGTACACGCCACAGCAAATCGAGGAGCTCGAGGAGCTTTGCCGCGGCTATAAGCAGTTTTTGAGCGAGAACAAGACCGAGCGCCTGTGCGTCAAGACCGGCATCAAGATGGCCGAGGAGGCGGGATACGTCGACCTGGAGACCGTGATCGCCGAAGGCCGCGAGCTCAAGGCAGGCGACAAGGTGTACGCCGCCAACCACGGCAAGGATCTTATGCTCGTCAACCTGGGCACCGCCCCGCTCGAGCAGGGCTTTAACATCCTGGGCGCCCACGTGGACTCGCCGCGCCTGGACCTCAAGCAGAATCCCGCGTTCGAGGCCGGCGACATGGCCTACCTCGACACGCACTACTACGGTGGTGTCAAGAGCTACCACTGGGTGGCCTCCCCGCTCGCACTCGTGGGCGTCATCTGCAAAAAGGACGGCACCACCGTCGACATCAACATCGGCGACAAGGCCGACGATCCGGTCTTTACCATCTCCGACCTGCTGATCCACCTCTCGAGCGAGCAGATGTCCAAGCCCGCCAAGGACGCCGTCGACGCCGAGATCCTCGACGTGATCGTGGGCGGCCGTCCCGTAAAATTTGACGAGGACGACAAGGACGCTCCCAAGGAGCCCGTCAAGCAGATGTTCCTGGATATCCTCAAGGAGCAGTACGACGTCGAGGAGGAGGACTTCCTCTCCGCCGAAATCGAGGTCGTGCCCGCCGGCCCCGCCCGCGACATGGGCCTCGACCGCTCCATGATTTTGGGCTATGGCCACGACGACCGCGTCTGCGCCTACCCCTCCATGCTCGCCCAGATCAATGTGGCCAACGTGGAGCGCACGAGCATCACGCTCATCGTCGACAAGGAGGAGATTGGCTCCGTGGGAGCCACCGGCATGACAAGCCGCTTCTTCGAGAACACCGTCGCCGAGATCATGACGCTCGCCGGCGAGGGCAGCCCGCTGGCCCTGCGCCGCGCACTCGCCCGCAGCCGCATGCTCTCCTCTGACGTATCCGCCGGCTTCGACCCAGGCTACGCCGGCAAGTTCGAGACCAAGAATGCAGCCTTTATGGGTCGCGGCCTGTGCTTTAACAAGTACACGGGCAGCCGCGGCAAGGGCGGCTCCAACGACGCCGACGCCGAGTATATGGCCCTCATCCGCGACATTATGGACGAGGCCGGCGTGGACTTCCAGACCTGCGAGCTCGGTCGCGTCAACGCGGGCGGCGGCGGCACCATCGCCTACATCATGGCCAAGTACGGCATGAACGTCATCGACTCCGGCGTTGCCGTCCTGTCCATGCACGCCCTGTGGGAGGTCGCCAACAAGGCCGATATCTACGAGGCCTATCGCGGCTACAAGGCCTTCATCGAGCGCGCCTAATCAACCCTTCATCAGTTGCGGTGAGATACGGACTAAACTGGCCCATAAACGGCCAAAACAGACCGTATTACACCGCAACTTCCTTTTTGACAGAGGAGAGTCCATGCTGCAGGTCATCATTTCGCCCGCCAAGCAGATGCGCGCGGCCCAAGATGCTTTTGAAGTCCTGGGCATTCCACCTTTTGTGCGCGAGACGGCTCGCCTCCACCGCGCACTGCTAGATATCGAGCGGAATGAAGGCAGCGGCAGCCTGCAGGCGCTGTGGAACGTGAGTGACAAACTGCTGGGGCCCTGCCTCAACACCCTGCATGAGTTCGAGCCCATCTTGCAAAGCGGCGATCTCGACAATCCCGCACTCGCCCGTCACCTCTCCCCTGCCGTCATGTCCTATCACGGCATTCAATACCAAAGCATGGCGCCCGAGGTGATGGATTCCGCACAGCTCGCATGGCTGCAAGACCATCTGTGGATCCTCTCGGGCCTTTACGGATGCGTACGCCCCTTTCATGCCGTTGAACCGTATCGGCTGGAGATGGGCGCGAAGCTTGCCGTCGACGACGCCCGAGACCTCTACGCGTTTTGGGGCGACAAGCTCGCACGGGTCATCGCTCCGGCAGGCTCCAACGCCACGATCGTCAACCTCGCCAGCGCGGAATACGCCAAAGCCGTTCTGACCCGCCTCACCACCGACGCCACGGTCGTCACATGTCTCTTTGGCGAAGGCATCCGCAACGGCAAGCCCATCCAACGCTCGACCGCCAGCAAAAAAGCGCGCGGCTCCATGGTGCGCTGGATGGCAGAAAACAAGTTCGAGGATGTAAGCGGGCTCACCGCGTTCGACGTTGGTTATCGTTACTTTCCCGAGCTTTCAAATAAAAACACTTTGGTCTTCCTGAACGAACAGGCCTTGTAGGACTACCGCTACTCTTGAATGTGCTGCCTAGGCACGGCGTCTATTCCGCCAGGCCGTCGGCTTTTGCAATCTCGCTCGTCGAGCCATCTTGGTAGGTAACCTTAACGTGCTCCACCTCGGACGCCTCAACACCCGACGGAGGCTCCAGGCGCCATTCCGTCAGGGCTATATCCATGGTCGTGGGTACATCCCCCTGATCTTTGAGCTCGACCGACAACGTCCTAAGCGACGCATCGAAGGTCACACGCTCGATCTCTTCACCAGGAATGGAACCACCGCTCAGCTGCAGTTGCACAAACTTGTCGCGCGGATACCAATAGTCGCCCGGCGCGGCAACGGTATTGCCACCCGCGACCTTCGCCGTCATAATCGGCAGGCTATCGTCCGCCTCAAACGTCCAGGAAACTCCCCCACGCCCGCCAAATGTCCAGATACAACAGGCAATCACCATCACGACAAGAATCGCGAAACCAATTGCGACCAGCCCATGATGGGCGCGGCTCTCCTCGGCCGACACATCCCACTGCGTCTCTCGATACAGATGCTTGTCTTCCATGTTCGCCTCCCCGCGGGCATGCTCGTCGCGTCAATCGTACCCATTCGAGCTATACTTGAGCCCGCCACATAAACGGGGAGCTTGCAGGACAAGACGGCAGGCTGAGACTGGGCGCGCCCGCCCTGACCCGCAAACCTGATATGGGTAATGCCAACGAAGGGAGCCGTGCCAATGAGCACACAGACCGAGCCCAAGCTCGTCACGCAAATCGATTTCGCCCGCGCCGGACAAATCACACCGCAGATGAAGGAGGTTGCCGAGCGCGAGCATCGCGACCCCGAGTACATCCGCGAGCGCGTGGCCGACGGCCGCATCGCCATTCCCGCCAACATCGTGCATATCAAAAAGGGCATGCGCGCCTTTGGTGTCGGCGAGGGCCTGTCTACCAAGGTCAACGTCAACCTGGGCATCTCGGGCGACAAGGCCGATGCCGCCGAGGAATGGAAGAAGGTCAAGATCGCCGAGGACTTTGGCGCCGACGCCATCATGGACCTCTCCAACTCGGGCAAGACGCGCCAATTCCGCCAGCAGCTCATCGACGAGACGCCGCTCATGGTAGGCACCGTCCCCATGTACGACGCCATCGGCTACATGGAAAAGCCGCTTGTCAAGCTTACCAAGGACGACCTGTTCGAGGTCGTGCGCGCGCACGCCGAGGACGGCGTGGACTTTATGACCATCCACTGCGGCATCAACAAGTCGGTCACCAAAACCTTTAAGGAGACCGGCCGTCTCATGAACATCGTCAGCCGCGGCGGCTCACTGCTGTTTGGCTGGATGGAGGTCACCGGCAACGAGAACCCCTTCTACGAGTACTTTGACGAGCTGCTCGAGATCTGCCACGAGTACGACGTGACGATTTCGCTCGGCGACTCCTGCCGCCCGGGCTGCCTCTACGACTCCAACGACGCCACCGAGACCGCCGAGATGATCGAGCTGGGCAAGCTGTGCAAGCGCGCTTGGGCCGCCGGCGTCCAGGTCATGGTCGAGGGCCCGGGTCACATGGCGCTCGGCGAGATCGCCGCCAACATGAAACTGCAGAAGCGCCTGTGCCACAACGCCCCGTTCTACGTGCTCGGGCCGCTGGTGACCGATATCGGCGTGGGCTACGACCACATCACCGCAGCCATCGGTGGCGCCATCTCCGCGAGCTCGGGTGCCGACTTTTTGTGCTACGTGACACCGGCAGAGCACCTATGCCTGCCTAACGCCCAGGATGTGCTCGACGGCCTCATGGCCACCAAGATTGCCGCACACGCCGCCGACATCGCCAAAAAGGTGCCCCACGCCCGCGACATGGACGACAAGATGGGCCAGGCACGCCGTAAGCTCGACTGGGACGCCATGTGGAAGTGCGCGCTCGACCCGGTCACCGGCAAGAAGCGCTACGAGGAATCCCCTGCTGCCACCGAGGGCACCTGCACCATGTGCGGCAAGATGTGCGCCGTCCGCACCGTCAACAAGGTGTTCGAAGGCACGACGATCGACCTCGGCATGGAGGACTAACTCGTCACCGGATCCATAATCGGCCACAAGGCGTTCGTCAATTGTTGACGTGTGAACATTTTCTTACATTTACGTAAAGATTGCGCCACCCGCCCGGGATCGGCATACAGCCGGCCCGGGCAACTTTATAATGCGGGCAGGAGACCCATTTGAATCCGACCGAACAAGGGAGCGAACATGGATCGTAGTAAGGTACCTGCCGTCCTGTCCATCGCAGGATCCGATTCCAGCGGCGGTGCCGGCATTCAGGCCGACATCAAGACCATCACGGCGCACCGCCTGTATGCCGAGACGGTCATCACGGCCATCACCGCACAGAACACCCTAGGCGTCACCGCCGTGCAGAACATCTCCCCGGATATTGTCGCGGCGCAAATCGATGCCGTTTTTGACGATATCCGCCCCAGTGCCGTCAAGATCGGCATGGTTTCTTCTGCCGAGATTATCGAAGTCATAGCCGACCGCCTGAGCGCCTGGGACGCACAAAATATCGTCGTCGACCCCGTCATGGTCGCCACTTCGGGCGCTCGTCTCATCGCCGAGGACGCCACCGAAGCGCTTACACGCCGCCTGTTCCCGCTGGCGACCGTCATCACGCCCAATATTCCCGAGGCCATGGCGCTGCTCGACTACGAGGTCGATTCCGAGCGCACGCAGCAAAACGCTGCCATGCTCCTCACCCGCCGCTTTGGCTGCGCGTCCCTCGTTAAGGGCGGGCATTTTGTCAACGAGGCCAACGATGTGCTAGCAGAGCCCGCGCCGCTCGATGACGAGGGCAACCACCTGGGCGATCCGCTCACCACGTGGTTCCGCCACAAGCGCATCGAGACCGACAACACGCATGGTACCGGCTGTACGCTTTCGTCCGCCATCGCCTGCGCGCTGGCCCAGGGCATGGATCTTGCCGATGCCGTCAACGCCGGCAAGGCCTACCTAACCGGCGCTCTCGCCGCCGGCCTGAACATGGGCAAAGGCTCCGGCCCCGTCAACCACATGTGGCAGTACTAAAAAAGCCAGCAGCCAAAACCACCGCACAAACCACCACAAAGGCGCCTGTCCCTTTGTGGTGGTTTGGGGTCGCGCTACTGACCGAGCATCTCTTGGAGCTTGGCTGCCACGGCGTGGCCCAGGCTCTCGTGGCTTTCGGGCATCATGTGCAGATAATCGATATCGCCCAGGTCGCGCTGGGCCACGCCGCACCAGCGCACATCGTGCGCATAGCGCACCGCGGTGCCATCGCGCATGCCCGCCGGATCGTAGCCATAGGTATTGCTGTCACCAAAGCACAGGACGTTTTTCATCGCAAGCCCCTCCTTCAGTAAAAAGCCGACGGGAGCAGCCCCTCCCGCCGGCTCGACCTATCTGTCAGCGCGCACCGATTACAGATACTTGCGCCAGTCGTCATCATCCTCGTCGTCCTCGGCAGCGGCATGAGCCTGCTCGGCGGCACGGGCGGCCGCGGCACGGGCGGCAACCTGGGCATAGGACTCCTCGTTGCGCTCGGGGAAGCTTGCCAGCACGTGCTCGAACTTGGCAAAATCCTCGTCCCAGCGCGTAGAGGGCACGGCAAAGAAGACCTGCTTGACCTTAAAGTCGCCCGATGCGAGCTCCTTGCGGAAGAGCTCGGCCACGGCCTCGGCGTCAAAGCCGTTGTTGTCACAGCCCCAGGCGCCCAGCACGAGCTTCTCGCGACCAAGCTCGTCGCAGATGGCCAGCACAAAGCGGATGCGATCGCGCAGGGCGTCCAGCAGGGCATCGTCACCCACGCGATACTCCTGGCGAGCGCGCTTGGCGTTGGGCGCAGCGGCAACGATCACGTCGGCGTACGCATGCACGTGGTTGCGGTCGAAGCGCACCGCAGGCACCACCAGCGCACGGTTGCGGTACAGCTCACAGTTGATGTTGCGGCGACGGTTCTCGCCGTACCATTTGCGCTGTTTATCGAGCACATTGTACAGATACGAATCGGCACAGAGCGTGGCCTCCTGACCCAGATAGCCCTGGATGTAGCCACCGCCCGGGTTGGTGAACGAGGCAAAGGCGAGCACGGCCATGTCGCAGAACTGCGCGTAGCCTCGGCCGTTATCCAGAATGGCCTGCGTGGCAGAGGCGTCGAGCACGGTGACCTCGGGCAGGACCGGAGCGGGCTCCTCGGCAGCAGGCGCGGGCTCGGTCTCCGTGGCTTCCTCTGCGGGCACAGGCTCGGCCACAACCTCGGTCTCGGCAGGCGCAACCTCGGCGGCCTCAGACTCATCGGCAGCCTGCTCTTCGGCAGCAGCCACCTGGGCCTTAGCCTTCATCGCCGCGACAAATCCGGCAGGCATACCCTCGAACTCGCGCACGCCGGCAAGCGAGCGCTCGATATCCTTTGCGCACGCTTCGGACACAGTCGCCACGTGACGCTCGGCGGCCTTGGCACGGGCCTCGCGCTTGGGATTGGGCTGTCCCGCGCGGTTGGGCCTACGGTTACGGTTCCTGTTGTCGACGTCTGCCATAAGTGGTCACCTTTCTCGGTCGCTGCCGCTATCGGCTTTTCCCATCCATGATACCCCGCCGCGTACAAAAAAGGCGGCCCCGAAGGACCGCCTTTCGCATCGATTTGCGCGCGGCAAGCACCGCTGCAATCTGGCACTAATCGCGACGACCAAGGATGTTCAGGATGCGCAGGAACACGTTGATAATGTCCACGAACAGGTTGGACGCCATGAGCACGGCGTTGGGCAGCGTGGGCGGCACCGTCGTGGCCACATAGGTGTCGTAGCCAATAAAGCCGGCGAACACCACAATCACGATCAGGTCGGTGATGGTCTGCGAGACGCCCATGAACATCAGCACGATCTCGACCAGAATCGTGGCAAGCAGAATGCCAAAACCAATGCCATACACATGCTGGAAGAATTTGGGGAAGGTCACGCCCAGTGCGCCAAAGACAAAGGTGATGGCGGCAGTGGCGATAAAGGCGGTGTTGATGGTGGGCAGGTCGTAGTTGGCAAGGCCAAACGACGCGGTCAGACCAAAGGTGCTCGCAAAGATTGCGTAACCCGCGAGCGACAGGCCCACGGACTGTTTGCTGGCGGCGGCCGACATCATGACGATGCCGACAATGGTCAGGATAAACGAGCCAAAGACCAGCGGCAGGGCGGCGCCACTCATCATCATGCGCGCAAACGACATGGTGCCCGTAAAGTAGGCGCCAGCGCCCATAGCGCAAAAACCCAAAAAGATCAGGGCAGACATGGCAAGGTTGTACGCGCGCGGCGACATCTCCTTGGCACGGCTTGCGCCGGTCTCGATGGGGCCGTTCTGATAGCCCTGGATATCGTTCATAATTTCGTCCTTTCAAAAAGCGCCGCGACAGCGCCGTAGGTGACAAGATTCCTGCCATTGTACCCGAATGGCGCGCGCTCTTACCCGCGGCGCTCACTCTCGAGTGTGCGGTCGAACGCCCACACCCACCACCGCATCAGATGAGCCTGCGAGCCATCCGGTCGCTCACGCGCCTGGTCTTCCAGATACAGCTCGGTCGTATGTCCGCCAAAACGAACCTTATAGGTTGCCGTACGAATGCCGTGAACCGTCAGGCCAAAACCGGTAGACGAGACAATCTCGTCAATCGTAAAGCAGCGACCGTCGACCCAGCAGACGGTAACCGGCACAACTTGTCCGCCCGCGAGGATGCGGGCCACGACGTCCACATACTGCTTGTGCACGCGCCGAGTTTTGCCATCTGTCTGTCGATATTCCATGCCCCTATTATCGAACGCATGTTTGCATATTGTAAAGCGAACAGACTGTGGTTTTGGGGTGTCGGAGCGAGCGCACGTGTCCTCACGGCGTGTTAGCAAAAAGAACACCCGCGGTCAACAGGGCTAATATTCAATTTTAGTGCCAAAAAATTCACTTCTCCCGTCAGAACTCGGTAAAGAAACCCGCAGGAGGTGATACGATTTATCATGTTTTTGTAACGTTTCTGCAAACTTCGAGAAAGCCCATATATGGACGTAACGTTCTCAGCCTTCCTCGGCCAACTTGTTTCGAACCCAGTCCTTGCCGTCACCGTGTTCCTCGCGCTCGGCGCCATCTTCGTCAACGGATGGACCGACGCGCCCAACGCCATCGCGACCTGTGTCACCACGCGTTGCATGCCCGCCCGCGCCGCCATTCTCATGAGTGCCGCGTTCAACTTTTTGGGCGTGCTCATCATGACGCACTTTAATGCCAGCGTTGCCAACACCATCTCCCATATCGTCGACTTTGGCGGAAACAGCACCATGGCGCTCGCGTGCCTCTGCGCGGCCCTGTTCTCCATCGTCGTCTACGGCGCCACGGCATCGCGTTTTGGCATCCCCACCTCGCAGAGCCACAGCCTCATCGCCGGCCTGACCGGCGCTGCCATCGCCCTCGGCGGCGCCAGCAGCGTCAATGTCCACGAGTGGATGAAGGTCATCTACGGCCTGGCGCTCTCCATCGGTCTGGGCTTTGTCATGGGCTGGGTCCTGTGCAAGCTCGTCTCGATTCTTTTCGCTGCCGCCAACAGGCGACGTGCCAACGTCTTCTTTAAATATGCTCAGATCGCGAGCGCCGCGGCCATGAGCTTTATGCACGGCGCGCAGGATGGACAAAAGTTCATCGGCGTGCTCTTTTTAGGTGTCGCCTTTGCCAACGGACAGACCGGCGTCGGCGACGCCGGCATCCCCATCTGGATCATGCTGCTGTGCTCGGCCACCATGGGCATCGGCACCAGCGTGGGCGGTGAGCGTATCATCAAGTCCGTCGGCCAGAGCATGGTTAAGCTCGAAAAGTATCAGGGCTTCTCTGCCGACCTGGCAGGAGCCGCAAACCTGCTGCTTGCCACGCTCACCGGTATCCCCGTGTCCTCCACGCACATCAAGACCTGCGCCATCATGGGCGTCGGCGCCGTCAAGCGCCTCTCGGCCATCAACTTCGGCGTGGTCAAGGACATGATGTTCACGTGGTTCTTCACCTTCCCCGCCTGTGGACTCATCAGCTTTGTCATGGCCAGGCTGTTCATGATGTTCCTCTAGTCAAACCGAATGTCCATCCGGACCGCATTACCTCGCCCACCCGTCTTCGCCCCGAAAGGACCACTCATGGCAAAGAAACCCGATTCGTTCTACTTTGACAACTACGTCGCCTGCGCCGACTTCGCCGTTCAGGCAGCCGAGCTGCTCACCAAGATTTTTGAGAACTTTGACCCCGCGCAGATCCACGACATGCTCGAGAAGATGCATGCGATTGAGCATGCAGCAGACAAGAAGCACCATGAGCTCGAAGACGCCCTGCTCACGGCCTTTATCACCCCGCTTGAGCGCGAGGACCTTAACCTCATGAGCTGCTCGCTCGATACCGTGCTCGACCGTATTGAGGGCGTCGTGCAGCGCCTCTACTTCACCAACATCCAGAGCATCCACCCCGATGCCATCGTGATCGCCCACAAGGTGACCGACGCCTGCCGCGCCATGAAGGACCTGATGGTCGAGTTGCCCAACTACCGCAAGTCCAAAACGCTGCGCGAGCTCGTCATCCAGATCAACACCATCGAGTCCGAGGCCGACGAACTCTACATCAACGCCATGCGTAACCTGCACGTCAACGGCAAGGACCCGCTCGAGGTCATCGCCTGGCGTGACGTGTACGCCTTCTTGGAGTACTGCGCCGACTGCTGCGAGAATGTGGCCGATGTCGTGGATTCGATTGTCATGAAGAACAGTTAATTGGGGGTACGTATCCCACCGGCGAAGGGCCGGCACCTGTTTGCTTTCTCACTCCGGCTGCGTAGCAGAGTCGTTCGAAAGCGGTTAATTAGTGGTATGCGTCCCACCGGCGAAGGCCCGGCACCTATTTGCTTTCTCTCTCCGGCTGCACGGCAGAGTCGTTCGAAAGTAAATAGGTGTCGGGCCTTCGCCTTGCGTACCGCCATTGGGAACCTTGGCTGATGATTTGAATTCAATGGGGGTTTGGCTGATGCGGCCTTTTATACCTGATTGAATACTTTGGAACTGTACCGAGCGTTTGGGTGGATGGTGCTTTGGGTACCCTTTATTTTACTTTGGATTTGTTTGCTGACTTTGGAGGGTTTGGTTATGGGGTATTTGGATCTGGCTCGGTCTCGGTATTCTTGTCGTTTGTTTGAGGATCGTTCTGTTGAGCAGGCTGTAGTGGATACCATTGTTGAGGCTGGGCGCATTGCTCCTTCTGCTTGCAATAATCATCCAACCCGTGTGATGGTGTTGGATACGCCTGAGCTTCTGGAAAAGGCGGCTGCTTGTCAGCCTCGGTTTGCTCGTGATGGGTCCATCTTTGGCGCTCCGCTCATCTTCCTCGTTTGCAGCGTTACCAACGATGCTTGGGTGCGTCCCTATGACCAGATGAACTCCAGCGCTATCGACACCTCGATTGTTTGCGATCAGATGATGATGGAGGCCGAGGAACAGGGCCTGGGAACGTGCTGGGTATGCCATTTTAAGCCCGAGCTAGCCCGCGAGCAGTTCAACCTGCCCGAGGGCGTTTATCCCTACCACATGCTCGTCTGCGGCTATCCCGCCGACCATATCGCCGACCCCGAGCATCGCGAGGCCCGCACCATTCCCCTATCCAATTTCCTCCTCAAGTAGTTTTTTGGCCCATGCCCTAAAATCTACCTTTTACCGCTCAAACGTTCGCCGAGTTCTGCCCTATCGCACGCAGAGCTCGGCGTTTTGTTTCCCAACCCGTATACAGCTACAAAAAAGGAGCTCGCAAGCGCGAGCCCCTTTTAAGAGCTAGATTGTAGTTTTGGCGCTAGTCCAGGTCGTCCGCGGCAAAGTTGTCAATCGGGGCGAAGGGGTCGGCCACGGGGACAACCGGATCAGCGACAGGCAGCGGCTCGGCGGCAGGCATGGTCACGGCAGGAGAAGCCGCAGAACCGACCGGCGTAGAAGCCAGCAGATCGGCCGGGAAGGAATTCTGAGCATCGTCCATAAAGTGCTGAATGAGCTTGAGATACTCGGCCTTGAACTCCTCGCGGGAAGCCTTCAGACGGTCAATCTCCTCGAGCTCGGCCTGCTTCTCGGTCAGGGCCTGACGGATGACCTCGCGGGCCTTGGCGTCGGCCTCGTTGCGGATGCGGTCAGCATTCTCGTTAGCGTCGTTGACAATCGCCTCGGCGGTCTGCTGAGCCGCAATGAGAGCGGCGGAAATCTGACGCTCCTGAGCGGAGAAATCAGGAGCGGGAGTGGCGACAGGGGCAGCCTGAGCGGCAGAATCCTGGGCCTGCGCAAGCTGAGCCTGCGTATCGGCAAGCTGCTGCTCGGTGGCGGTCAGGCGACCCTTAAGATCAACGATCTTGGCAAGCATAGCGTCGACCTCGGAGGACAGGGTCTCCAGGAAGACGTCGACCTCGGCGGGATCGTAGCCGCGCTTGGCCTCAGAGAAGGTCTGAGCCTGGATGTCAGCAGGGGTAATAGCCATAACAAGTTCTCCTTTATCATCGCCTTGGCGCTAAGCGCCCGACATAGGTTACTGAGCCAGTCCTATACGAGTATACCTATAAGTAGCTGCAGAATGAGCTTCTGCACCAACTGCAACGCAATAATCGCAACGACCGGTGAAAAATCGATACCGCCCATCGGCGGCATAAACCGGCGAAACAGGTTGAGCCAAGGGCCGCAAACGCCGTCGAGCACCGCCGCGATATCCTGTAGCAAACCACCCTGCTTCATGGGAATCCACGTCATAAAGCAGTAGACCACAATCAACGTGGAATAAAAATTAAACAGCGTGTTGACAAGCTGAACGATGGTGTAGATGTTGATGGGAATCTCCTCACCTTGTCTTTACTTGAGATAGCCGTCGGCGCGAAGCTTCTTAAGATCCGAATCCTTGACCTCGCAGCCGGCGGGCAGCACCATAAACACGCGATCGCCCACTTCTTTGACCGAAGCGCCCAGTCCGCAGGCAAAGCCATAGCTAAAGTCCAGGACGCGTTTGGCGACCTCGGTGCGAACGCCCACAAAGATCAGCGCGACAGGCTGCTTGGTACGCACGCGGCGCACGACCGTCTCCACGTCGTCATAACTCTCCGGACGAAGAACGTAGGCCGGCAACTGAGGCGTGGCGTTGATGATATTGCTCGCATAGGCAGAGGCATCGCTCGGCGTTGAAGCAGGAGCGGGCACAGCGGCCGCGCGGACCCGAGCGTTCTCGGCGTAGCTTGACGGCGTGTCATAGGCGCCGGGACGATAACCGCCTGCAGCGGCATCCTGAGAGCGCGAAGGCGGATTGTACGTCGTAGCGTGACGGGAGTCGTCGCCGATCAGTTGACCGGAACGCGTGTACACAGCAACTGACTCAGCCTCTCCGCGGCGTGTCTGCCCCAGCAGTCCATTGCTCGGTTCATCTTGCGTGTAGAAGCCCTCGCCCGAAGCACCGCTGTAGCCGTTGTTCTGATAGCCGTCGTCATAGCCGTCATCGTAACCGTAGTCATCATCCTGGCCATAACCCTGGTCATAACCCTGCTGGCCGCCTAGGTGCATTTTATTTTTAATTTCGTCAAGGAAACCCATGGTTGTGTCCTCTCACGGTCTAATGCAGGCGCTCTGACAATCAGCGCGCACTTCAGGCTCTTATTTTACTTCAAACTCCGGGCTGAATACTACCCTGCCCAGGCGAACAAGCGTCGAGCCTTCCTCAAGGGCAGGCTCAAAGTCCTCGCTCATGCCGCAAGAAAGCTCAGGCAGACACAGATCGGGGTGTGCCGTCTCCAGCTCATCCCTCAACTCACGCAGCCCGGCAAAGGTGCGGCGCGCCACATCCTTATTCCCCCGGGGTGCCATGGTCATAAGCCCCTGCACACAAATTCCCTCAAGTTCCGCAAGCTCGCCAGCCGCGGCACGAACCTCATCGGGCGAAAAGCCGCCCTTGGACTCCTCCCCGCTTACATTGACCTCGATCAGCACCCGCTGGGGAGCAAAAAGCTCGCCCGCTTTCATCTTGCGGACGGCACGGCTCGAGATAGCCTGCGCCAAATGAAGCGACCCCACCGAATGAATCAGCTCGGCCGCACCCAGCACCGCATTGATCTTGTTGGTCTGAAGATTACCGATCATATCGAAGCGCACCTCGGGCAGCTCCGGATGCTCCGCCAGCCCCGCAAGCTTGCGAACAAGCTCCTGCGGACGGTTCTCGGCAAAATGACGATACCCTGCCTGGATGGCGGCAACGGTCTCATCGACGCCAACGGTCTTGGAGACGGCAATCAGACGTGCGGCATCGTGAGAACGGCCCGCGCGATCGAGTGCGGCATAAAAGCGTTCGAGAATCTGCTCGCGGCGAGCGCGCATCACGTTCAAATAATTATCCATTGCCAATCGCCTCCGCTAACAGCCATACAAGTAGTCCCATGCTAACGCAAGAGCGCGGCCCTGCATGTGCAAGGCCGCGCTCACTTAGGTATTTACAATCTTTCGACGAACGGAGCTACCCTACTCCTCGTCATCCTCGGTATCGTCCTCGTCCTCGAGGTGCTCGAGCAGGTAGCGAAGACCCTCGCTCACCTCGTTAGCGGGCACCTTGGCAACAAAGCGCGCATCGACAGCGGGCCTCATGATGACGCCCTCGCCCGAAGGCACGCGCATGCTCTCGAGCTCATCCTCGTCCGTACGGGCGATATCGCCCGCGTTCATGCGCTGGCCGGTCAAAAGGAAGGTCAGACGGCAGGCGGCATCGATGGAAATCGAGGCGATGCGATCGAGGTAGCGCGAAACCATGATGGCGCGGCGCAGATCGTCATAGTTGCTGTCGTCGTCCATAAACTCGCCCGCGTCCATGCGGTTGAAGGTACGGAAGAACTTCTCATAGGCCGCATGCACCGGCTCGTCCTCGACGGCCAGGTTGCAGATGATGGACATGTCGTTGGTGACGAGCGCGGAAAGCGACGAGCCCAGCACCTGGTATACGGCTTCGGCCTCGGCCTCAACCGTACCGACGAGCTCCTGGGGCAGCGAGATATCGGCCTTGACCATATGACGCGTGGCGCGGCAGATCTGGCGAACCTTATCGGTCATGCGCTGCAGGTTAAAGTCGACGTAGATGATCGTCTGCAGCAAGCGGAAGTCGGAGGCGACCGGCGACTGCGTAGCGATCAGGTTGTAGCACACGGCCTCCAGGTTGGCGCAGCGCGCGTCAATCGAAAGCGTGCGCTTCTTGGTCTTGGTGGCGAGCTTGCGGTCGTCGGTCACATAGGCCTTCACGGCGTCATGAAGAGCCAGGTCTACAGCCTCGTAGATGCTCAACATCTCGTGACGAGCCTCGACGAGCTGACGGGAAAACAGTTTGCGCATGGTTCACTCCAATCAGTTGGGTGCGGTCATGCCGCCCGCACAGTGAATACGCACCGGACCAGGTCCGATCGGCTTGGGACTAGTCGCACCGATCAGCCAAAGCGGCCGGTGATATAGTCTTCCGTCCGCGAATCCACCGGGCTGGTGAAGATCGCGTCGGTTTGACCATACTCGATGAGCGTGGCGGGCTCGCCGGCAACCTCCTGCAAGAAGAAGGCGGTGTAGTCGCTAATGCGAGCTGCCTGCTGCATTGAATGTGTGACGATGATGATCGTCATCTCGGGCGCCAGCTCGGCCATCAGATCCTCGACCTTGGAGACGGACGTGGGGTCGATGGCGGAGCAGGGCTCGTCCATCAGAAGGACATCGGGCTGCACCGCGAGCACACGCGCGATGCACAGACGCTGCTGCTGACCGCCCGAAAGCGCCAAACCATCCTTGTTGAGCTGATTGGATACCTCTTTCCAGAGGTTGGCGCGCTTGAGCGATTCTTCCACGATGTCATCGAGGTCGCTTTTGCTAGTCACGCCCTGCAGACGAGGGCCAAAAGCAACATTCTCGTAGATGGATTTAGGGAACGGGTTGGGCTGCTGAAAAATCATGCCCACGCGGCGGCGAAGGTCGACCGGGTCGACGCCCTCGGCATAGATATCGTTGCCGTCGAGCGTCATGGTGCCCTCGACGCGCGTGCCCTCGATAAGGTCGTTCATACGGTTGATACAGCGCAAAAACGTCGATTTGCCGCAGCCCGAAGGGCCGATAAACGAGGTAATGGCGTTTTTGGCGATGTTGAGGTCGAGCCCCGTCAGCGCATGAAAGTCACCGTACCAAAAGTTGAAATCCTTGGCCGTGATGGCCGCTTGCTCCAGCGTGGGAGCGGACTGATAGACGGACATGGGACTCCTTAACTAGCGGCGTTTGCGCGACAGATAACGCGCAAACAGGTTGAAGGCCAGAATAATCGCCATCAGCAAAAGCGCGGTGCCGTAGGCTGCGTTCATGTTGATGCCGTCATTGGCAAGCAGATAAAGGTGAACGGTCATGGGACGGCCGGAATCGAGCGGCGAAATAGGCAGGTTGATGGCCTGGCCCATGGTGTAGAGCACCACGGCGGTCTCGCCGATGGCGCGGCCGATGGCAAGTACGATGCCGGTGGCGATGCGGCCAAAAGCCGAAGGAAGCACGATCTTGGAGACGACCTGCCACTTGGTGGCACCCAGGCCATATGCGCCCCAACGGATATAGCGCGGAACGGCGCGGATTGCCTCCTCGGTGGTACGCATGACAATGGGCAGCATCAGAAGTGCGAGCGCCAGGGCGGCCGAAACCATCGAAAGACCCAGGCCCATGGCCTCGACAAACAAGGCGTAGCCAAAAAGGCCCATAACAATGGAGGGCACCGAGGCCAGGGCATCGGCAGCATAGCGAATGATGTCGACAACCTTGCCCTGCTTGGCATATTCAGCCAGATAGACCGCAGCCAAGACGGCAACTGGCGTGCAGATGAGCATGGCGAGCGCCGTCACGTAGACGGTCGAGACGATAGTGGGCCAAATGCCGCCCTCGGCGTTTACTCCCTGCGGCCAGCCAAAGATAAAGTCGAGCGAGATGTGCGGCAGACCGTTGATAACTACATAGGCGATGATGGCGACCAGGACCAGCGTGGTGATATAGGCCGCGGCACGAAACACGCCGAGCATAATCTTGTTGGACAGATCCTTGTTGATGCGGCCCTTCTTACCATGGGAAAGGGCACGCTTGATGCGTTCGCGCGACGAGGTCGTATCGACCGTCGTGTCAACGGAATCGGACATAGCCTACCCCCTCTTCTTCTTGGAAATCAGACGGACGATGCCCACCAATGCGGCGGAAATGATAAACAGGACCACGCCCATGCCAAACAGAGCCGAGCGGTGCAGGCCCGAGGAGTAGCTCATGTCGAGCGCGATCTGGCTCGTGAGCGTCGAGATGGGGCTCGAGATGCTGTCCGGGATGACCGGAGCGTTGCCAACGACCATGAGCACGGCCATGGTCTCACCGATGGCACGACCCATGCCCAAGACAATCGCATCGACGATGCCCAGCTTGGCTGCAGGCAGCACGACCTTGTAGATGGTCTGCCACTTGGTGGCACCCATGGCATAGGATGCCTCGCGAATGCCCATGGGAATGGAATTGAGGGCATCGATGGTGAGCGTGGTGATGGTGGGAACGATCATGATGGCGAGCACGAACCACGCCGTCAGCGCACCAAAGCCAAGACCGCCGGTCAGCTGCGCGATAAACGGACGGATGATGACCATGCCAAAGAAACCGTAGATGATGGAGGGGATACCCGCCAGCAGGTCGACGGCGGGGCTGATGAGACTGCGCACGCGCTTGCCGGCGATCTCGACCAGATACACGGCCGTGCCCACACCCAGGGGCACACCCATGGCGAGAGCACCGACCGTCACCAGACCAGAGCCCGCCAGCAGCGACATGATGCCGTAATGGCCCTCGGAGGGCGCCCACGTAAAGCTAAAGAAGTCCGCCAGACCGATGTCGGTAAAGACGGGCAACGCCGAGTACGTGGTAAAGACAAAAATCAGGATGACGGTGACGACCGCCAAGAACGCGCAAGCAAAGAAGATCCACTGCAGCGCCTTCTCTTTGAGATAGGTGCTGCGCGACACCAACGCCAACTCACGTTTTTTGGGCGCCTGAGCCTCTCGCTCAATCTGGGGGGTTTCCTGCGCTTCCATGCTACTCACTCCCCTTTCCGTCGTTGGTGACGGGAATAAAGCCCGCCTCGCGAATCTGCTTGTCCATCTTCTCCGACGTCACATAGTCAATGTAGTCCTGTGCACGCTGCGAAGGCGTACCCTTCACAAAGAAGTAAAGGTCGCGCGAGATGGGGTAGCCGCCACTTGCGACCGTCTTCTCGGATGCCTCGACATGGTTGACCGAAACAGCCTTAACCGAAGTCTTAGCGTTGAGGCTCTCGACAAAACCCAGCGAGATGTAGCCAATGGCACCACGCGAACGGGACACGACATCGCGTACCTGGCCCGTGCCCGAAAGAACGGCAGAGCGACGATCGAACGGCGTGCCGTCCATCACGATGGTACGGAAGGCCTCGCGCGTACCGGACGCCTCATCGCGGTTAATAACCTGAATCTTCAGGTCCTCTCCGCCGACTTCCTTCCAGTTGGTAATCTTACCGGCGTATATGTCGCGAAGCTGCTCGGTCGAGAGGTTGTCGACCGGATTATCGTCGTTCACGATGACTGCGATGCCGTCGTGCGCGATTACAATCGGGGTCAGGCCCAGATCCCGCTCGTCGGCATTGAGGCCACGAGACGAGCTGGCGATGTCAGCCGTGCCGTTGCTGACGGCCTCGATACCGGCAGAAGAGCCAAGGCCAGAGACGAGCACGTCGGTGCCGGTCTCCTCCTTAAAGCCCTCGGCCGCAATCTCGGCAATGGGAAGGCAAGTGGTCGAGCCGGCCACGGTGATAGAAGACGTGGAAGATCCCGAGGAGCAGGCACACAGCGTAAGCGTGAGCACTGCCGCGCTTAGGACCGATGCGATCTTTCTCATAGCATCACGCCGATCGCAGCATGGCGCCCACAGGTGCCGCCCTCGTTGCGGTAGGAATAAAAGCGGTCGTTCTGACGAACGGTGGAGAGCTTGGTGTCCACAATGCCGTTCGCTTCGACGCCGGCGTCCATCAGCGCCTCGCGAATGGCGGCGGAAAGATCGAGCATACGAGAAGCGGCAGCATCGATGCACGCGAACTCGGAGGCAAAGCGGTCCATAAGTTCTTGGGACACCTCGTACTCGTCACCCAGGATATGGGGCCCAATATAGGCAGAGATGTCGTCTGGCTTGCAGCCAGCCGCCTCGCAGAGCGCTTGGCACGCCTTGGCGGAAATGCGCGCAATCGTGCCCTTCCAGCCAGAATGCACCACGGCAAAGCCGCCGGGAGCCACCAGCACAACGGGAACACAATCGGCAAAGCAAAGCATCACGGGCACCTCATGCGCCGTGCAGACGAGGGCATCGCAGCCCTCGGCAATCTGCTCGCGAATGTTCTCGAGATCATCGGCGCCGTTCGAGGTCACCGTCACGACATTGTCACCGTGTACCTGATTGGGGACAAGCAGGTTGTGCTCGCACTCGGCAATACCCATGGCCTCGAGTACGCGGCGACGATTTTCTTGAACGGCAAAGGGGTCATCGCCAACATGCGAGCCCAGATTGAGTGAGGAGTACGCATCTTCGGAAACACCGCCAGTGCGTTCGGTGAAGGCAAAGCGGACATCGTGCGTCGCGCCCTCTACCAACGTAACTCCATCATGGTCGACACGCGAAACGTTGTCCGCACGTGCTGCCATACTAAAGCCTCCTAATAACACGAGTATCGCGGCCAAGCCGCAGCAGTCCGTGCCATACGGCTGCCATACTTCTACAAAAGGATACCCGCAGCGGTAGGGACCAAACGTAAGGGGAACGTAAAGAGATTGGAGACTTTCGTTTACAAACGAGAAACAAAACGGGGTGCATCCAAATAGATACACCCCGTGCAGGTCGTTGAGAAAAACGAACTAGAAGCTACCACGCTTAAGGAAGTCGGGAAGCTCAAACTGGTCGTTACCAAAATTGGGAAGCTCCGTACCGCCGACATTGCGGGTCGGGGCAGACTGAGCCGAGCTTGCAGCGGGAGCGGTACGCTGAGGCTCGACAACGGAAGCCTTGCTCTGGGACTGCTGGGCAGCGAAGAGCTCGTCCTGACGGTTGACATTAGAGTCGGAGAAGCCCGTAGCGATAACAGTGATGCGCACCTGATCGCCCAGGGACTCGTCGACAACGGTACCGAAGATGATGTTGGCCTCGGGATCGACGGCGTTGGCGACAACGTCGGCAGCGTCGCTGATCTCCTGGATGCCCAGATCCTTGGAGCCGGCGATGGAGAGCAGGACGCGCGTAGCACCATCGATAGAGCTCTCGAGCAGCGGGCTGGAAATAGCCTGCTGGGCGGCGTCGACGGCACGGGTGTCCCCAGAAGAAGTACCGATACCCATCATGGCGGTGCCGGCCTGCTTCATGATGGTCTTAACATCAGCGAAGTCCAGGTTGATGATGCCCGGGACGGTGATGAGGTCGGTGATGCCCTGGGTACCCTGGGAAAGGACGCCATCGGCAATCGCGAAGGCCTCGAGCATGGTGGTCTTCTTCTCGGCGATGTCGAGCAGCTTGTCGTTAGGGATAACGATCATGGTGTCGACGCAATCGGAAAGGGTCTTAATGCCCTCTTCGGCGCTCTTCTTACGCTTGCGGCCCTCGAAGGTGAAGGGCTTGGTCACGACGGCGACGGTCAGCGCACCGACCTCGTTCATCGCGATATCGGCAACGATGGGAGCGGCGCCGGTGCCGGTGCCACCGCCCTCACCGCAGGTGATGAACACCATGTCGGCGCCAGCGAGTGCCTCGGCGATGTCATCGCGGGACTCATCGGCAGCCTTGCGACCAACCTCGGGGTTGGCGCCAGCGCCCAGGCCGCGGGTAAGGTCGGTACCGATATGGACCTTGATATCGGCATCAGAGATCGCAAGCGCCTGAGCATCGGTGTTGATGGCAACAAACTCGACGCCACGAATGCCCTCTTCGATCATTCGATTGACCGCGTTGGTACCGCCGCCGCCGACGCCGACCACCTTAATGACGGCAAGGTAGTTGTTGATCTCTGTCTCGTGCATGTCGGTCCTCCGAACAAAGGTTATAGCCATAGCATGGGTTGACCCCTGCGCACATTAACCTTCAGGTTGAAAGTAAATGCAAAGGTAAACCGTATTATGTTTGCACATTATGAACGTATCAGTCAAATAATTGACCGTGAAAACCAAACAAACCAGATAAACGGCGTGGTATGGCCCCTCAACAAAGCCACGCACCGACGCTAAGCGGTCGGTGCGTTTCTAAACGTATAGTTACCGGGAGACCGAACGTTAATGTAGGTTACGCCCTCTACCTGCGACAGAAGCTTGGTCACGACGCGTTCCTTCTTGGCGATATCATCAGAATCGCCCAGCGAGACCTCAACGCCATTATCAAGATTCGCCGAGATGGCCTCGACCGAAGGTATAGAAATATCCTTGATCTGCGCCAAGAATTCGCCGGAAAAACCACGCACGTAATCCAGGCCCGCTTTAACGGCCTTGGAAGAAACAGCCCGCCCCGAGACCGGCTCGACATCAGCCGAGACATCGGTAAGCAGCACGGCCCCGTAGTGCTTGGCCAGCGCCAACGCAGCATCGATACCGCTCAACGTGTTGGCGCCCTCACCCGAAGTGACGACATTTCCCTGGTCGTCCACCTCCACAGAGGTCGAAAGCGGTGCGATCCAGGTGTCATCGTCGCCGATGGCCCAGGCAAGATCGTCGGAACTTATATAAGCGATCGCGGTGACCTTGCGCTCCGTCGGCGTAATGACGAGCGTGTGGGGAAACTGCCGTTGAACGTCCACGCCCGAAACCCACGGGTTCTGCTTGAGATCTTCGGTAATCTGGTCGGGATTTACGTTGAAGAGCGATGTGTTCTCGGGCAGACTGATCAGCTGCATGGCATCGTGCTTGGTCACATGCTCGCTGCCCTCGATCTGAATATCGGTAGCGGCAAACAGGCCGGAATTGATAACGACGATGGCAACGACGGCAAGCACGGCCACAGCCGCCAAGATACCGCCCACGATTTTGCCCTTGCCCTTAACGGCAGAGGCGGCCTCGGACGTCTTACTCGCCATGGCGCCAAGCGACGACAGCGGATTGATACCCTTATTGGTCGCAGGTGCCTTAGTGGCGGGCACCGACGTCAACGAGCGCGGCTTGGCAGCGCCCAACGTACGACCGGGATGCGTCGCTTTAGCCCCCAGCGAGGGCTTGGGCGTCACTATGGGGCGAGAGGGCTTGGCACCCATCGCCGACTTAGACGTCACCGAGGGGCGCGGAGCCGGGTGAACCGTCTTTTTTGCGGCAGTGCGTCCACCAAGTTGCGAGCCGACGACCGGACGTTTGGTGGACCGTACGGATCCAGCGGGCTTGGAGGACACAGGGGGCTTGCGTTGAGGCTGGACGGGTGCGCCGGAACGCCCTCCGGCGCGGCGGAAGGTAGGTTTCGATGCTCTAGAAGCCGAGGAATTTGACTTCCGGTCTGAGCTCGATGCCATACGCCTCCCTCACCTTTCCGTGCACATGCCTGATAACCGCGGCCACGTCATCGGCCGAGGCGGTACCGTTATTAACGATAAAATTAGCGTGTACGGGCGAAACTTCCGCACCGCCAACCGAAAAACCCTTTAATCCACAATCCTCAATCAGCTTGCCAACGCTCGCGTCGGGTGGATTGCGAAAGACCGACCCGCAAGAAGCGCGACCCATGGGCTGCGTGCGTTTGCGCCTCGTCAGGTACCGCTCCATACGCTCGCGAATGTCGGCCTTAGGCGCAGGCTTGAGCTTAAGCACGCACTCGAGAATAATCTCGTTACGCGGCAGGCTGCACTCACGGTAGCCCCAGGCAATCTCGGACCCCGCATAATGCTTAATGCCGGATGCCGGGTCAAACGTGACCACATCCTCGACAAGCGAACCTATCCACTCGGTACGCGTACCGGCGTTCATAGATACGGCGCCGCCGACCGAGCCGGGGATGCCAACCGCAAACTCAAGGCCCGAAAGCCCGCGCGACAGGGCATCGTTGACCAAACGTGCGAACATAACGCCCGCGCCAACGGTCAGCGTGCAACCGTCCTCGGCAACAACGGTGCGCTGAAACTCACGCCCCAGCGAAATGACGGCGCCGCGATAGCCCGCATCGGCAACGAGCAGATTAGATCCCTTGCCGATAATGACCCACGGCACCTGCTCACGGTCGAGCACTGCCACGGCACGACGAAGGGCATGATAGCTATGGCACGTCACGAAGAGGTCGGCCTTGCCGCCGATACGATAACTCGTATGACGCGCAAGGCGTTCATCCTCGACTACATCCGTGTCAATCATGCCCGAAAGCGCCATAACGGCGTTAAACAGACCCATAGGGGCTAAGCGTCTTTCTTGGCAGTCAGATACTCGATGAACTCGGGGCCAACGGTCGTAACGTCGCCGGCGCCCATAGTAAGCAGCAGATCGCCCTCACCTACCATCTTCTCGAGCTCACGATTGAGCTCGAGACGGCTGGAGCAGTACACGACCTCCTTGCCAGGGTGCTTGGCGCGCACGGTATCAGCGAGCATCTTGGAGGTAACGCCCGGAATCGGCATCTCGCCGGCAGAGAACACATCGATGAGCAGCAGCTTATCGGCATTGGCGAAGGCATCGGCAAAGTCATCGCACAGCGCCTGCAAACGCGAATAGCGGTGCGGCTGGAACACGACGTCAACATGCTTGTAGCCCAGCGACGAGGCGGCGGCAAGCGTCGCCTTGATCTCGGTGGGGTGATGGCCGTAGTCATCGACCACGGTGATGCCGTCAATATCGCCCACATGGGTAAAGCGGCGGCGGACGCCCTCAAAGCTCGAAAGCGCCTCGGCTGCGGCGTCGACGTCGAGACCCAGGACATGGGCAACGGTTAGCACTGCCGTGGCGTTGAGCATGTTGTGGCGACCGGGGTTGCTCTTGATCTCGACAGCATGCTCGGTCCCATCCTCAAAGCGAACGATAAAGTCGCTCTGAATGCCCTTGACATCCGGATGCACGCAGACGACGTCGTTGGTTTCGGCAAAGCCATAGGAAAGCACGTGGCGACCCGTCGACTTGGCGAGTTCGACCAGATGCGGGTCCTCACCGCAAACGATGACGGTACCGCTCTCTCCAACCAGGCCCATAAACTTGGCAAAGGTGGCCTCGATCTCCTCGATGCCCGAGTAGTGGTCGAGATGGTCGGCCTCGACGTTGGTCACGATGACCACGTTGGGGTTCAGGAACAGGAACGAGCTGTCGGACTCATCGGCCTCGGCGACAAAGTAGTCACCCGAGCCGTTCTTTCCGTTGGTATCGTAACCCTCGACGATACCGCCGATCAAAAAGCTGGGATCCAGACCCATGCGGTCGAGCATGGTGGCACACATCGAGGACGTCGTGGTCTTGCCGTGCGTGCCGGCAACAGCGATGGTGGTGTAGCCGTGGCCCAGAGCCGAGAGCATCTTGGCGCGGGGCCACACAGGAATACCGAGCTCGCGAGCACGCACAAGCTCGGGGTTGGACTCGGGAATAGCGGTAGAGACCACGACCACGTCGGGCTTGACCTCATCGATCGTGGCGGCCTCGTGGCCCACATGAACCTTCACGCCAGCACGGGTAAGCTGACGAATGTAGCGCGAAGTCTTAAGGTCGGAACCGGTAACGGCATAGCCACGCTCGTGCAAAACGAGAGCGATGCCGCTCATGCCGGCGCCACCGATACCGATAAAGTGGGCGCTCTTGAACTCGGGCGCGGAGGTTGCAGTCTGGGAATCAGCCATGTGCTCGTGTACTCCTTGCGTAAACACTGCCTGTAACCCGTTAACTGTACCGCACCTACCGCATCCGCGCGAGCGCAAGCTCGATATCCCGTCTAACTAACGCAAACCCTCTACCGCATCGGCCAAAAGTGCGGCGGCGCGGTCCTGAGCCAACCCGCGCGCCGCCTGACGCATGGCATCGCGCGCTGTAGCGTCATCGACCAGATGCAGCAGCTCCTCGGCAAACGCCGGAGCATCGATATCGGCATCGGCACAAAGCACGCCGGCACCGGCATCGACCAGATAACGAGCATTGGTCGTCTGGTGGTCGGCCGTGGCATGCGGATACGGCACGAGCACCGAAGGCACGGCGAGGGCGGCAATCTCGGCCACGCTCGAGGCGCCGGAGCGCGAGAGCACCAGGTCAGCTGCAGCTAGCATGTCGCCCATGTTGTCAATGTAGGGCTGGACGCGATAGCGCTTCGTCTCATCGGACGTCAGCGCCAAAGCACGCTCGGTGTCTTCAAAGCCGTCGGCTCCCGTCGAATGCAAAATGTAGAGATTCTCGCGGGTCAGCAGCTCACTCTTGAGCGAGGCTACGCGCTCGTTGAGATGCTGGGCACCGAGCGAACCACCAAAGACGAGCAGAAGCGTTGCATCCTCGGGCACGCCAAGTGCCTCGCGGCCGCGGGCGCGATCGCCCTCAATGACCGAGCGGCGCACCGGATTACCGGTCATGAGCACATGCTCGGGGTCGCCCCCGCGCTCAAAGACAGAGCGCGCAGCCGGCACCGAGATACACACGCGGGCGGCATGGGAGCTCATCATCTTATTGGCCAGGCCCGGAACAGAGTTCTGCTCGTGCAGCAGATACGGAACGCCCGCATCCTTGCACCAGCCCAGCAGCGGGACCTCGACGTAGGCACCAAAACCGATGGCAGCATCGGGCTTGCCAACCTTTGAGAAATGGCTGGCGAGCGAGCGCTTGGCCTTATTGACGCGCCACAGCGAGCTCAGCGCGGTCCAAGGACGGGAGCGGTCGAAGCCCGTGACCGTGATAGGTACAAAATCAAACCCGGCCTCGGGAACCAAACGACCCTCGAGCTTGTGCGACTGGCCCACGAACACAACATGATGTCCGCGGTCGCGCAACTCCTCAGCCAAGGCAAGCGCAGGGTTGATATGTCCCGCCGTGCCGCCGGCTGCGATAGCAACGGTCATCTTATCGGTCATGAAAATCCCTTCGTACGCGCGGTCCCTGATCGTCGGTGCGCAGACGCGCCGACGGGTCCGAATTCAAATTGATTCGATTATATCCGCCGCCCGAGCTTCGGGGGTTCGGGCGTTGGGGACGCCCCTGCGGAGCCGTTCGCGGGCGCGGACGAGCCGCCGGCTCGGACGCAGAGCCATCCAAGACGGTAAAACCGTTGCGCGAAGGGCGATCGCCGCGCACATGGGGCACGCCGGCGGTGCTCTCGTCCATAACGGCAAAGCTCTCGCGGCGACGGTCGTACTCATCACGACGGGCGCTCTCGTGCGAGACGCGCAAGATCAGCCCCGCAAGCATAAGCGATACGATAATCGACGAACCGCCGTAGCTGATAAATGGCAGCGGCTTACCCGTCATGGGAAACACGTTGAGGATGCCCAGCGCATTGATCAAAAACTGTACCGCGAGAATGACTGCGGAACCCGATGCCATGAGCGCTCCGCGACGGTCCGCAGCCTGTTCGGCAATGCGAAACGCTGAGTAAATCAGCATCGCAAAGACCAGGAAGAGCAGCACGGTCCCGACAAAACCGACCTCCTCGCCGATAATGGCCAGAATATAGTCGTTGTGTGCCTCGGGCAGATACGAATACTTCATGGTGGAGTTACCGATGCCACGGCCGAACAAGCCGCCCGAAGCAAACGCCATGATGGCAAGCGTTGCCTGATAGCCATCGCCATACTCGTCGGCCCAAGGGTTCAGGGCAACCTGAACACGCACCATGCGGTACGGCTCTGCAACAAGCGCAAACACACTCATGACAATGACGAGAATGATCACGCCGATGATAAACTTGGGGTCTAGGCCCGCAAATAACGCCATACACATGAGGGTCAGCGAGATGATCAAGACGGTGCCATAATCGGGCTGGATAAAGATCAAAAAGAGCGAAATGCCCAAGTAGACGACCATCTTACGAAGGAACTCGTTGATATTGCCACCGGGCGAAAAGAAACGGTCGAGTATGATGGCCGAATACGCGATGGCAAACGGCTTTAAAAACTCAGACGGCTGGAACTGAATACCGGCGATGTTGAGCCAGCGCGTGGCGCCACGGCTGCCACTGCCGACAAGAAATACCGCAAACAGCAAGAGAATCATGCCGACAAGGAAGATCCTAAGTACATTTTCCCCAAACCAGCTGTCCGGCAAGACGCGAACGATCGCAACCATGGCAAGCACGCCAACCCCGGCAAAGGTAGCCTGTCGAACCAGGAAAAACGTCGCCGAGCCGTTCTCGTGCAATGCCTCGACCGATGACGCCGAGTACACCATCAGCAGCCCAAAGCACACTAAAGTAAACAGGCACGCCATGAATATCAAACGAGGGCGCATGATGCGGGCGGGGACGCCGGCAATATAGCGTTCACTGAGCGTCTGCCCGCCGCGACCGGAACGCGGCGTACTGCGCTGCGAGGAAGCACGGTCCGAGTCGGGCCTCCTCATACCTTGTCGGGGGCTCTCCTCTCTCACCGGCGGCCCCTATTCCATTTGCGATTTCGCTGCGGCGGCAAGCTGGGCCACGTAGTCCTTAAACACGCGGCCGCGCTCCTCGTAGCCCGAGAACTCATCGAACGAAGAACAGGCGGGAGAAAGCAGGATCACGTCGCCTCGGCTCGACAGCGAACGGGCAACGTCGACGGCGTCGCGCAGGTCGTCAGCCTGAGCGATATCAACGTCACCATCGACATCGGCCTCGTCCATAGCGGCGGTAAAGCGCTCGCGCGCATCGCCAAAGCAGACGACCGATCGCACGTTGTCCATGACAACGCGGGCGAAGGACTCGAGTGGCGTGCCCTTATCGTGACCACCGAGCAGCAAGATCACGTCGTCGTCGGGAAACGCCGTCAGGGCCTTTTCGACCGCATCGGTGTTCGTTGCCTTGGAATCGTTGACGTAGCGCACGCCATCGATCTCGCCACAGGGCTCAACGCGGTGCTCCAGCGGCTGGAATGAGGCCAGGCCGCGACACACACCGTCGACATCGGCACCGACGGCCAGGGCAGCCGTGGCAGCGCACAGGGCATTGATGACATTGTGATGTCCGGAGATTTTGAGCTCGGACGTGGCGATGAGCGGGGTCTCGACGCCCTTCAGGCGAATGACCATCTTGCCATCGCGCACAAATGCGGCGTCCTCGCCCGCAGGTTCGTCAAAGGCGACCTTGCAGATGCGACGACCCGGCGTGTAGACATACTCATCGAATTCATGGATACCGGCATCCTCGACGTCGATAACCACAAGGTCATCATCGACCATATTCTCGAAGAGCTTAATCTTGGCGAGCGCATAGTTCTTATGGCTCTTGTGCCAGCCCAGATGGTCGGGGGTAATGTTGAGCAGCACCGCCACACGGGGGTGGAGCTCGGTCGTCGTTGCGATCTGATAGCTCGAAAGCTCAGCTACAAACCACTCGTTATGCGCGCGGTCGTCGATTTCGTTCACCGGAGGCTCACCGATATTACCGACAGCAACGCTCGCCTCGCCCGCTGCCTTAAGCAGGTAGTCGGTCAGCGACGTGGTGGTCGTCTTGCCATTGGTGCCCGTAATGGCGATCCAATTTTGGGGAGACAGGCGGTAGGCAAACTCGGGCTCACCCATGATCTGGGCGGCGTGATCGCGGCCAGCCTTAAAGAATGGCGAGAACTCCGAGATGCCCGGACACGTCACACATACATCAAACGCGCCCTCGACCTGCTCGGTTCCGTAGACAAACGATACCCCGCGCGCCTCGAGCGAGCGCGTGGCATCATTGGGCTCGGACGTGCCGCCACCGTACACGGTAACGGTACTCACGCGCTCGGGGTGCGCAAGCGCCCAGCGAGCGACATCAAGACCGGACTTACCCTGGCCCAAGACGAGCAGGCTAAAGGAATCTGCAAGAGGCATGAAAAACCACTATCCCAACTGGAAAAACAGGGCAAGGCCCAGAGCGCCAAAAGCGGCAGCGACAATCCAAAAACGGATGACGACCTTAGTCTCGGCCCATCCCTTCTTCTCGAAATGATGATGAATGGGCGCCATAAGGAAGACGCGCTTATGCGTAAAGTGGAAGTAGACGACCTGAATCATGACCGACAGGGTCTCGACGATAAACAGGCCGCCGATGATGAGCGAGACGACCTCGGTGTTGGTCATAATGGACGTGCAGGCAAAGGCTGCACCCAAGGCAAGAGAGCCGGTATCACCCATAAAGATGCTCGCCGGATAGCAGTTGAACCAAAGGAAGCCCAGGCAAGCACCAGCACATGCGGTACAGAAGATAGACAGGTTTACGTCACCGTGCAAAAACGCCATGGCAGCCATGGCAAGCATGGCAATCATGGAGGTGCCACCGGCAAGGCCGTCCAGGCCATCGGTCAGGTTCACGGCATTAGAAAGACCGGCGATCATCAGCCAGCAAAAGACGATATAGAGCCACGGAAAGGTAAGGCCACCAATGGTGGTCGAGAAGACACCGAGGTCAATCGTCAGACCGCCGGGAAAACGAATCTCGGGGGCAACGCCGCACCAGCTGACGGCAAGCACGGTAAACGTGACGCAGATGATGGTGAGACCGATCATCTTGGCGTGGGGCGTCAGGCCGAGCGAACGACCGTGCGTGACAGAGGTCAAATCGTCGATAAGGCCCAGAACGCCGGTTGCAAGCGTGGCAAGCAGCACGAGCACAAGCTCGGTGGTGAGCTTGCCCATCAAAAGGCACGTCAGCGAAACGGCTACGAGAATGACAACGCCGCCCATGGTGGGCGTGCCCTGCTTAATCAGGTGGCGTTTGGGTCCATCGGCGCGGACCTGCTGGCCGATACCCTCGACCTTAAGAAGCTTAATCCACCACGGCATGAGCAGCAGCGCAATGGCGGCGGCGATGCCAAGTCCCAAAAAGGCCTGGTATGTAGGATACGCGGGGTTCCCGAACATGGGCTAGCACACACCTTCCACAAAGCGGTCGAGCTCGACAAAGCGAGAGCCCTTGACCAGCACAACGTCATGGTTCTCAAGTGCGCCGGACATACGGTCGAGCACCTGCTGATAATCGGAGAACACCTGGATGCGGTCCTCGTCCATGCCCATCATGCGCGCGGCTTCGGCCATACGAGCGGCCAGCTCACCGCCCACGCACGCCAGCATATCGAGCTTCTTAGCCGCGGCATAGGCGCCCACCAGCTCATGCATGCGGGGGGCCTCGTCGCCCATTTCGCCCATCTCGCCCAGAATCGCCATTCGAGAGCCAGAACACGAAAGCGAGCACAGCAGGTCAAGGCCAGCAGCCATGGATTCGGCGCTGGCGTTATACGAGTCGTCGATAATGCGGGTACCGCTCTTGGCGTGTTTGATCTCCTGACGATGACCGGTAATCGCGATACCCCTAAAGGCAGCATCGATCTGCTCGGGGGTCACACCCAAACGATAGGCAACTGCGGCGGCCTTAACGGCGTTGGGAACGGACTGGACGCCGGGAATGGCGAGCATGGTGTCAACGGACTCACCCATGCCAAAGTCAAGCGTAAAGACCGGGCGGCCCTCGTCATCAATGTGAATGCCGCGGGCGCAAACCTCATCAACATCCGAAACACCCGCCAGCATCACGTCGATACCCGCGGGCTCGGCAAACGTCTCACGAATGAACGGGGTGAAGTCGTCTTCGCCGCCCAAAACCAGCAACGGGAGAAGGTCGTCGGCGGCACACATGCCCCCAACAATCTCGGACTTAGCGCGGGCGATATTCTCGCGACTTCCCAGGATTCCAATATGAGAGGTGCCGATCTTGGTCACGATGGCAAGGTTGGGATTGGCGGACCGAGAAAGGCGCTCGATCTCGTGAAAATGGTTCATACCCATCTCGAGAACCAGCACCTCGGTGTCGGCAGGAGCGGCCAAAACCGTGAGCGGCATACCGATCAGATTGTTGAAATTACCCTTGGTGGCCCAAACGCGATAGCGCTTGGCAAGCACTGCCGCAAGGACATCCTTGGTCGTCGTCTTACCGATAGAGCCGGTAATGCCAACCACGAGGCAGCCAAGCTGCGTGCGATAGGCATGTGCCAGGCGCAGCAAAAATTCCTCGGGATCATCGGTGTGCAGGATGGCGCAGCCCTTACGCTGAGCCAGCGATACAAGCTCGGCATTGGGCTCGCGCGTCATCACAACAGCGCCGGCACCCGATTCGATGGCGCGGGAAGCAAAATCGTTGCCGTCGACTTTTTCACCCGGAAAGGCAACAAAAATCGTGCCTTCCTCAACCTGGCGCGAGTCGATAACGCACCCACGGCATACCCGATCGGCTTCTCCCGTCACGGTCCGGGCCCCTGTTGCGGCCGCGAGGTTGTTGACGGCGATCTCTATCATTGCAGCTCCCCTGTAAACCTAATAATGCTATCGGCGTATTGTATCCCAGCGCCGCGCATGCGTGGTGCAGGGCATGTGAACACCCTCCAGATTAATCGACAGCCCTTTTCAGGATTGTAACCCCCTACTTGGTGCGTGGGATACCCAACACATCGAGCGCGTTAGCCATAATGATCTGGAACGGCACGGCGGCAGCATCCGAACCGCTCGGCGTTCCGTCGAGCGTGATATAGCACAAAACCTTGGGTGCTTGCGCCGGGGCAAACCCCATAAAGGACGACATATAGCTCGCTTTGAGGTAGCCGCCTTTTTCATCGGCGCGCTCGGCCGTACCGGTCTTACCCGCCACGTCGTAACCGTCGACGGCGCCCCCGACACCCGTGCCCTCGGAAACGACCGTCTGCATGCACGATATCACCTGGGCGGCGGCGTCCTCAGAAATCGCCTGCTCGCCCTCGCCCCAGTCCTTCTCCTCGCCTTTGCTGGATTTATAAAAGTGCGGCGTCATCATCACGCCGCCGTTGGCAATGCCGCCCACGGCGCGCGCAATCTCGATCGGCGAGACAGACAGCGCTTGGCCAAAACTCATCGAGCCCAACGTGGCACCGTCATACTGGTCACGCTCCTTGACAATGCCAAGGCTCTCGCCGGGAAAATCGATGCCCGAACTGTGTCCAACGCCCCATTTGTCCACGTACGCGGCAAAATCGTCCGCGCCGATCTTACGCCCGACCAATACAAAGCCAACATTGGATGAGCGGCGCATCATCTCGCGCACATCCATGGTCATGGCGTAGTCACGCTTATCGACATCGGTGACGGTATCGTCGCCGACCTTAATGCTCGCCGGCACCTCAAACGACGTACTCGAGCGCACGACGCCCAAGTCGAAACCCGCACCCGCAACGAGCGTCTTAAAGACCGAACCGGGTTCATACGCATCGGTGACCAAGCGCAAGTTCATATCCTCGGTCTTGGCGTTCTCCAAATTGGTCGGGTCGTAGGTCGGATACGAACAGGCGGCCAGAATCTCGCCGGTAGTAGGGTCTGTCACCAAAGCCGAACCGTTCTTGGCTTTGGTCTTCTCGACCGCCTCCGCCAGAGCGTCCTCTGCTGCACGCTGGATATTGACATCCAGCGTCGTCACGATGTCAACGCCATCGATGGCGGCAACCTTTTTATAGGCGCCACCCGCAATATAGCTATCGTCCCTCGCACGCTCTCGTACCAGCGTGCCGTTTGTTCCGGTCAGCAATTTGTCATATTGCTTTTCAAGGCCCGTTAGGCCCACGTTGTCAACGTTCACCACGCCTAGAACCTGCGAAGCCAGATTGCCGTATGGATACACCCGCTTCATCGCCTGCTCAAAGAGCACGCCGGGCAGATTTTTCTTCTTCAATGCCGCGGCATCGTCCTCGTCCACCTGGCGCTTGATATACACCCAAGTGCCATCGGACTGAACCAGCTTGCGGCAAGTCTTCTTATCGATTCCAGTCGCCTTAACCAAGGCCGATACCGTTTTATCGACATCCTCGATCAGCTGTGGATTCACGGCGACATTGCTGCACTCGACCGATGACGTCAGCACGTTGCCGTTTCGGTCGTAGATCGTGCCGCGTTTGGCGTAAAGCGTCTCCGCAAGCAGGCGTCGAGCATCGGCGCGCCCGCGTAACTCATCGGCATTTACGATCTGGTAGTCGGTAAGGCGGATGGCGCCCGCAGCCAGGCCCAAACCGATACAACCCATGACGACATTACGGCGAGGCAATGGCGTCCCCGTAAGCCATTCGGTCGAAGATCGTCTATTCGATCTGCTATTGCGTACTTGAGGGTCATCCGAGCCGCGAAGGCGCGACGTTGGGTCGTTGCCACGATTCGACCCCAAGTTGTAAGATGACCGACCCGATCCTTGATAACCAGAACGTCCCCGCGAAGAGGGACGTCCCTGCCCGCGACTCCCGTCTGGACCGCGGCGATAATCATTTGTCATACTCAGCTACCGTCTTATTACTGGACAGCCGCAGCCGAGCTAGCGCCCGCGGCTGCATCCTGCGAAAAATCAAGTGTAACGCTCTCGCTGGGCTCCACCATGCCATAAGCGCCCGCAAGATCGCGAATGCGCGTATCGGCACCATAAACAGAGTGCATGACCTCAAGGTCAGAGCTCTCATCGGTCGCCTTCTCGAGCGTGTTGGTAAGCTCGGCGTTGCTGTTGAGCACCTGGGCCGTAACGCTTGCAAGCGCCACGCGGGCGACGCCAATCGTCATGAAGATAGCCGCAATGATGCAAAACGTTTTAAGAACGCTCATGAAAACCGGGCTTACCGCCTGGTTTGCCTGACGGCCCGCGCCCGTGTAGACATCAAAGCGCGGTGTGCGCTGCTCACGAGGAGCAGCGGGCGCCTGCGGTGCCTCGCGGTAGGCGGGCATGGCGTTCATATCATAGGCGAGCGCTGCGTTTGAGGTGTTGTAGCCCATGATATGCCGCCTCCCATCCCGAGTACGTTGGTAGTGTGTTTAAGCTTCGTTTATGGTGCGAGCGGGAGGTCCAATATCGCGCGCGTAACGCTACAAGCGCTCCGCCACGCGGATTTTGGCTGATCTCGCCCGAGGGTTGCGCGCAACCTCATCGGGTTGGGCAACCAAGGGTTTGCGGGTGATGACCTTGAGTATCGGCACGTTGCCGCACACGCACACCGGAATCTCCGGCGGACACGTGCACCCCTGGCTCATCTCCTTAAAGTGGTTCTTTACGATACGGTCCTCGAGCGAGTGATACGAGATGACGCAGATGCGTCCGCCCGGGTTGAGCCACCTGGTGGCGGCGTCAAGTCCTCTCTCGAGCACATCGAGTTCATGATTGACCTCGATGCGAATGGCCTGGAAACTTTTCTTGGCCGGGTGTCCGCCATGCCGACGAGCGGCAGCCGGAATGCCAGCCTTGATGATCTCGACAAACTGACCGGTGGTTTCAATCGGTTCGGACTCGCGTCGACGCACGATCTCGCGTGCGATCTGCGAGGCGAACTTCTCTTCGCCATAGACGCGTAGAATCCGGGCGAGGTCGTGTTCGTTATAGGTGTTGATGACCTCAGCTGCGTTTAGGGTGTTGTTACCCGGATCCATCCGCATGTCCAATGGGGCATCTTCGTTATACGAAAAGCCCCTGCCAGGGATATCGAGTTGCGGTGACGAAACGCCCAAGTCGAACAGGAAGCCATCGACCCCGGGCACCTCGGCCGAGCAAAGCAGCTCGTCCAAGTCGCCAAAGTTGCCCTTCAGTAGCTGATGCGGGACGCCGGGGACCTCGCGGTCCAGACGGGCACCAGCGGCGTCGAGGGCCATGTCGTCCTGATCGACGCCAAGCAAAAGACCCGTCTCCCCCACCTGCGCGGCCATCTTTACCGAATGACCGGCACCGCCAAGGGTGCAATCGCAGACGACAGATCCGCTCTTTAGCTGCAGCGACTCAAGCACTTCGCCGAGCATGACAGGTTCATGCCGATATTCTTGTGTCAAGATCCCACGCTCCATCCGTTACTCATGCCTTGCCCTTACGAGAAGAAGAGGTCCAGCAGAGCCTCATCGTCATCGTCCTCATCGGCCGTAGCACGGTCCCAAACCTCGAGGTGGTCGTAGTTGCCCACAACCGTGACCTCGCGGTCGAGGTTCGCCTGCTTGCGGAGAGACTCAGAAAGACCGATACGACCGGCGCTGTCCACATCCATCGAGGTGGTGCGCTTGTTGATCGCCCTCATGAGTTTCTGGTCGTTGATGTCACGCGGGTTAAAACCCTCGTGGCCCTCACGACCCGCGAAGAGTCCTTCGACCCACTTATCGAAGGCCTCGGCAGAGAACACGTACAGAGCATCGACATCCAGGGCTTTGAACACGCGAACATGCTCTCCAAGCTCCTCGCGAAGGGGTGCAGGCAGGGACAGACGACCTTTTGCATCGAGATTGCGCTCGTATGCACCCGTCATTCCCATGTGCGCCCTCCCCTCGGTTACTCAGATGGCACGTACGCGGGGAACCACCCCGCCTGTCGACGTCATTAATAATATGGGGAACTGCCCCATTTTTCAACATCTTTCCCCACACCTTCCCCCACAACACCCCACCACTCCACCCTCTATATGCTGTAAAACACCCTCGTTCATATGTTCGAAAACACAATATGTTGTGCTTACAGCACAGCCGAGATGCCATCTGTAGCAGCCCGGCTTTCAACCTCAACCTTCAAGTTGACCTTGAGGCGAATTTTGTGTCCCTTTACGCGCCGTTCACATCGCCCCCCAAACTTCCCCACCAACGTCATGCGCGACCCACCGGCGCATCGGCGCAAGACAAAAGATGGGGCGGACCCCAGATTGCCGATACGCGCACAAAACCGCGTCACGACAACCTGGGGTCCGTCCCCCATTAGTTGTAAATATGCAGGTCAAAGAGTCGCTAGCGATGCGCCAACGGATGAGCCGCCAGGTAGACCTCGGTCAGCTGCGTGCGGTCGACATGCGTGTAGACCTGTGTGGTCGAAATGTCGGCATGTCCCAAAATCTCCTGTAGCACGCGCAGGTCGGCACCGCCCGCAAGCATATGGGTCGCAAAGGAGTGACGCAAGGTATGAGGATGAAGCCCCACCAGTCCCACCTGACGCCCGTATCGCTCGCATATGACATGAACACTCTGACGCGACAGGCGACCACCGTTCTTATTTAAAAAGACTGCCGGTGTCTTTGACCCGCGGGCATGAGCGGCCAGGCGCCGACGCCCATCAGCAATATATTGAGCCATAGCCCGTGCGGCACTTCCCACGAGTGGGGCAAGCCGCTCCTTCGAGCCCTTGCCGCGCACCAGCACAAAGCCGTCGTCAAAATGGACGTCGCCCACATCGAGCCCCACCAACTCGCTCACGCGCAGGCCACATCCATAGAGCACTTCCAAAATGGCATGGTCCCGCAAACCCATCTCCCCTTCCGGGAAATCTTGGTCGAGGAGCGCCGAGACATCCCCTACCGAGAGACACTCCGGAAGGCGCTCCGCCTTTTTGGGCAGGCGCAGTGCAGCCGTCGGGTTTTGGGCGACGATTCCATCGCGAACCAAAAAGGCATGCAAACCTTTCACGGCCGCAACTGCACGCTCCACCGAGGCATCGGAGTAGCCCCCGTCGCGCCGATCACCGACAAAACCCTCTATTATCTGACGGTTCACGCCTTCAAAGGACTCAACACCGACCCGCTCCAGGTAGGAACAGTAAGTCGTCAAGTCACGACGATATGCCGCGATCGTATTGCGCGCCAAGCCTCGCTCGACCGCAAGGTAATCAAGATACTCCCCCGTCACCGTATCGAGCAACGAGGGAGTATCTTCGGTATGTCTTTCGTTCGCTGACACCCTTAGTCCGTCGCGAGGTTCATGGGCGTCACCTGCAGGCGATCGACACCCTCGTGCTGGCCAATCGAGGCGCGCACGAACTCGCGGAACAGAGGCTGCGGCTTGGTCGGACGGCTCTTAAACTCGGGGTGGGCCTGGGTGGCCACATACCACGGATGCACGTCACGCGGCAGCTCGACCATCTCGACCAGACGCTCGTCAGGCGAAAGACCCGAGATAACCAAACCCGCGTCCTCGAGCTGGTCGCGGAAGGCATTGTTGAACTCAAAGCGATGACGGTGGCGCTCATAGACAAGCTCCTCGCCATAGGCCTCGCGCGCAAGGGTATCGGCGGCGAGCTTGCACGGATAGGCGCCCAGGCGCATGGTGCCGCCCTTCTCGGTCACGTCCTCCTGCGAGCTCATCAGGTCAATTACGCTAAACGGACCGTCCGGATCGAACTCGGAGGAGCTAGCGCCGGCAAGGCCGACCACGTTGCGGGCAAACTCGCACACGGCGACCTGCATGCCCAGACAAATGCCCAGATACGGAATCTTATGCTCGCGAGCAAACTCGGCAGCAAGAATCTTGCCCTCCAGGGCACGCTTGCCAAAGCCGCCGGGCACCAAAATGCCCGATGCGTCGCCCAGCACCTCGGAGACGTTCTGCTCGTCGAGGCTCTCGCCGTCGACCAGCTGCACGTCCACATGACGATCATAGAAAACGCCTGCATGATGCAGGGCCTCGATAACCGACAGGTAGGCATCGGGGAGCTGGGTGTACTTGCCCACAACGGCGATCTTGACCTTGTCGGTATGGTGGTTGGCATGATTCTGTTTGCGCAGGAACTCGTTCCACTCGCTCATGTCGCGCTCGCGCGGGTCCAAGCCCAGGCGCTCGCAAATGCGCAGGTCAAAGTCCTGCTCGGCGAGCAGCTGCGGCACGTCGTAAATACTCGCGCAATCTTCGTTGGTAAAGACGCAGTCGGTATCGACGTCGCAGAAGCTTGCGATCTTGCCACGGATGGCATCGTCGATATGGTGATCAGAACGCAGCACAATGATGTCGGGCTGAATGCCAAAGCTGCGAAGCTCCTTGACCGAATGCTGCGTGGGCTTGGTCTTGACCTCGTGCGCGGCGGCGATATAGGGGACGAGCGACACGTGGATGTAGCAGACGTTCTCGGGACCGGCCTCTTTACGGTACTGGCGGATGGCCTCCACGAACGGCTGCGACTCGATATCGCCAATCGTGCCGCCCAGCTCGGTGATGACCACGTCGGAACCGGTCTGCTCCTCGATGCGGCGGAACTTATCCTTAATAGCGTTGGTGACGTGCGGAATCACCTGAACGGTGCCGCCTAAAAAGTCACCGCGACGCTCGCGGGCAATCAGGCTCTTGTAGATAGCGCCGGTCGTAAAGTTGGAATCACGGGTAAGATTCTCGTCAATAAAGCGCTCATAATGGCCCAGGTCCAGGTCGGACTCGTAGCCATCCTCGGTCACGAAGACCTCACCATGCTGAAACGGGCTCATGGTGCCGGGGTCGACGTTCAGATACGGGTCGGCCTTCTGCATCGTCACCTTGTAACCGCGTGACTTGAGCAGACGGCCCAACGAGGCCGCGGTGATGCCCTTACCCAAGGACGAAACTACGCCGCCGGTTACAAACACATGCTTGGTCATATTGAATTACCTGCGCTTCCCGTAGAAGTTTTCCATTCACATCTTACGGGTCTTCATTGTAATACTCGAAAAGCAAGCCGCTCGCTATTTTTCACCCGCATGCCCGCATTTCTCCATCTCGAAACAAAACACCGCCCAAGTAGCTTTGGGCGGTGCAGGCTCGTCGAAACTGCCGTGTTGTTACCGATCGGCAGTCTCATCCTTCAACATATCTTGAACAAGCATGCCGGCACGAACACCCTTAAGGTACCACTCGCCTCGCCCGGTCAGGCATATGCCGTTTGCAAGCTGGCCGCCATCATCGTTATAACGAGAAACGACCTCGATAAGGCCATCAGAATCCAAACGGTCGATTGCAGCGCGGGCACGATACGGCGAAACCCCTACGCACTCGGAGAGTGTCTTGCGCGAGAAACCGTACGGCACACCGTTTCCCTTAGATTGCCGAGCGATCTCCATCAGCACCAGCACCTCGACACGCTTCATATCGTTGACACTCGCACGACCCTTGCCCGCCATGGCAGCCTCCTCAAACCGAGCACGAGCATCAAAAGCACCGCGCATGACCGGCGCATCCCTCGATGGCCGGTAACATCCATCATGGGTAGCCCCGCAAAGGATGAATCCACTGAGGTAATTGTATACCGCGCAAATCGCTTTTGGGCAGGTAAACGGCCTAAATTTCGGCAAATTAAGCCCTAAAACCCCCTAAGCGCCGCATCGGGTGCGCACTCCGATGCGGCGTTTCATCTCAATCTTAGCGATGGAAGAAGCCGCGGCGCTCAAACTTGGGCTCACAGCACACGTTAATGCCCAGCTTGCGCAGCACCGTCTCGTCCGTAGGCGAGATAATCACGCTAAAGAAGGCGTCGCAGCCGCGCAGCTGCTCAAGACCCGAAAGAACACGAGTAGCCGTCTCACTCGTGGCCGAGGTGATAGAGAGCGCCATGAGCGTCTCGTCAGTGTGGAGACGCGGGTTTTTGCTGCCAAGGAAATGCGTCTTGAGCTTGCTGATAGGCTCAATCGCCTCATCGCTGATGACCTCGAGCTCAAGATCGACGCCCGAAACATGCTTAAGCGCGTTCATGATGAGCGAGCTCGCGGCACCCAGACGCGTTGAGGTCTTTCCGGTCACTACCGAACCGTCCGGCATCACCATGGCACCCACGGGACCGCCCGTCAGTTGCTCCCTGGTGAGAGCAGCCGAGCGTGCCGGCGAATAGTTCTTGTCGATGCCGGCTTTTTTCATAATGAGTTTGAGACGGTCGACCTGCTCATCGCCCACGCCAGTACGGCGCACGCTTTCAACCGCGGCAAAATAGCGGCGCACGATCTCCATCTTGGAGGCATCTCGGCATGCATCGTCATCGGTAATGGCAAAACCGACCATATTGACGCCCATGTCCGTGGGGCTCTGATAGGGGCTCTCGCCCAAGATCTTTTCCATCAGGGCGCGAACAACCGGGAACGCCTCAACGTCTCGGTTGTAGTTGACCGTGGTCTTGTTATATGCCTCAAGGTGGAACGAGTCGATGATGTTGGCGTCATCGAGGTCTGCCGTGGCAGCCTCATAGGCAATGTTCACCGGATGCGTGAGGGGGAGATTCCAGACCGGGAAGGTCTCAAACTTGGCATAGCCGGCAGCGGTCCCATGCTTGTGCTCGTGATACAGCTGCGAAAGGCAGGTGGCGAGCTTACCCGAGCCAGGGCCGGGCGCCGTCACGACAACGAGCGGACGCGTGGTCTCGACAAACTCGTTCTTGCCGTAGCCTTCATCAGAAACGATCAGGTCGACATCGTGCGGATAGCCCTCGATGGGATAGTGCAGCTTGGCGGGAATGCCGAGCGCGTTTAGACGATTGCGGAAGACGTCGGCAGCGGGCTGACCGGCATACTGCGTGATGACCACGGCGGCAACGGCAAATCCGTTCCCGCGGAACAGATCGACCAGACGCAGGACGTCCTCGTCATAGGTAATGCCCAAGTCGCCACGGGCCTTGTTCTTCTCGATATGGTTCGCATTGATTGCGATGATGACCTCGACGTCGTCGGCAATGCTCTTGAGCATGCGGAACTTGCTGTCCGGTTCAAAACCCGGCAGCACGCGGCTCGCATGATAGTCATCGAACAGCTTGCCGCCAAACTCCAAATACAGCTTGCCGCCAAACTGCGAGATGCGCTCCTTAATGTGAGCAGCCTGCAGCTCGATATACTTCGCGTTGTCGAAACCCTGGCGCATGTATGGCTCCCGTCCCGTTTCCATTTAATGTCCTAGGCGATTATAGCGGAGCAGACCCTCCCCCACCGACGAGGCCGGGGCAGCTAATTTGGGACGGGGCTTTTTTGACTACCCTTTATGTGGGGGTAGTCAAAAAAGCCCCGTCCCAAATTAGCTGCCCCAAACGCACTTCCCCTGCACCAGCAATGGCAACATCGCAGGCTGAGCATAAGTCAGCGAAAGCCCGCCAGAGCGAGCAAGGTGACGTGAAAGAGGAGGGCATAGGCCTTTTGGCCATGCCCGACGATTGAACGTCAGATTGCCGCTCTGGCGGGCTTGCAGCGTCGGCCCGTTCCGGCGTTTGGTAAAACGCCGGAACACAAGAGCGCCCCCTCCCGCGCACGGAACGGGAGGGGGCTAAAGGTAGGAGTCTACCGGTGGGTTGACCCCACCGGACAGACGATGACCAAGTGATCCTCTACAGGATCGTCAAGGTTTCCGTGGGGCACCCGTTGGGTACTTAGATCAACACGCAGGCGACGGTCAGGATGATGGCGCAGACGACGGAGAGAACGACGATGAGCTTAAGGGCAAACTTGAGCCAGGTCGTCCACTCGATCTTGGCCAGGGCGAGACCGCCCATGATGGCACCGGAGGTCGGGGTGAACAGGTTCACGACACCGATGGCGGCGGAGAAGATCATGACCATGACCTCGGGCGAGAAGCCGAGCTTAACAGCCAGCGGTCCCATGATGGGCATGGAGACGGTAGCCATACCAGAGGTCGACGGGATCAGGAAGGACAGGCCGAAGTAGACCAGGAAGCTCATGGGAGCGAAGATCACGCCGGACAGACCAGCCAGGGCACTGGCGGCAGCGTCGAGGACGTAGACGTCGAGACCGGTGTTGGCCATGAGGACGGAGATGCCACGGGCGAGGGCGATGACGAGAACAACGGACATCATGTCGGCAGCGCCGGTGATGAAGGTGTTAACGATCTGCTTCTCGGACAGGCCACCGATGATACCGATCAGGATAGCCATGAGGAAGAACCAGGTGGAAGCCTCGTCGAAGTACCACTGGCCAATGGGCAGGCCGGTGATCAGGGCAGACCAGCCCTGGACGACGGTGTTACCGTCGGCATCGTAGACAGCGCCAGCGTCAAAGAAGTTGGCAACGCCCTCGTTGAGGTCGGCCAGCGGAATGAAGCCGACGATCATGACGACGAAGGTGAAGGCAAAGGCGATCAGAACACCCTTCTGACGACCGGTGAGCTTGACCTCCTTGTTAACCTCGGAAGCAGCCTTGCCGTGAGCCTCTTCGGCGTCCTTGAGCTCCTGCATCGACAGGATGGTGGAACCCTTGTCAGCCTTGACCTTCTTGGCATAGCCCATGACGAAGAAGATGGAAATGGCCGTGGTAACAATCCACAGGACGGCACCGAGGCCGATGATGATGGACTGGTTGACCTCAATGCCAACGCCGGTCAGAGCGTCGACGGCAGCGCCGACGGCGAACGGGTTAACCGTGGAGCCCAGGCAACCGCAGCCAGCGCCGAGCAGGACGGTAGCGGCGCCGACCATGGGGTCGAAGCCGGCAGCCATCATGGTAGCGGCGAGCAGGGCGTAGAAGGGAACGGTCTCCTCGCACATACCATAGGTGGTACCACCGAGGGAGAAGATGAGCATAAGGACAGGAACGAGCATGATCTCGTTGCCCTTAAGCTTCTGCACCAGAACGGCGATGCCGTTGTCCAGAGCGCCAGTCTCGGTCATCATACCGAGGAAGCCGCCCAGGATCATAACGAAGAGGCAGACGGGCAGAGCGTCAGCGAAGCCCAGGATCGGGGCGGTGCAGAAATCGCTCAGACGGGCTGCAGTAACAGCGCCGCCGGACGTGCCGGAGACGATAACGGTAATCACTGCAACAATTGCCAGCAGAGCTAGAAGAATGGTGAACGATGAAGGCATACCGCGCTTTTTCTTAGCGGTCTCAGTCATAGTTCTCATCCCCCCTTCATAAATCATTTAACTTTCTCGCGCGAAGCGGATCTTCCGTGCCGTGCCCACCGCCCGACGCAAGATATTTACCAGACAAACCGCTCGGGGTGTGCAGCAATACACCCCGAGCGAAATGCTTAAAGGCTCTTACTTGAGCGTTGCGTACATGACAGCCTTGATGGTGTGCATGCGGTTCTCGGCCTCGTCGAAAACCTTGGAAGCGGGGCTCTCGAAGACCTCGTCGGTGACCTCCTGCTCGGTAATGCCGAACTGCTCGCACTTCTCGGCGCCAATGGTGGTGTTGGTGTCGTGGAAGCTGGGCAGGCAGTGCAGGAAGATGGCACCCGGGTTGGCCATAGCCATGACCTCGGAGGTGACACGATACGGGGTGAGCTGAGCGATGCGCTCGGCCCAGACCTCGTCAGGCTCGCCCATGGAGACCCACACGTCGGTGTAGATAACGTCGGCACCGGTGACGCCGTCCTTGACGTCGGTGGTCAGCTTGATGGTGCAGTCGTTAGCCTCGGCGATGGGCTTGCAGGCCTCGATGACGTCGTCAGCGGGCATGCACTCCTCGGGGCCACAGGCCACGAAATTCATGCCGAGCTTGGAGCAGACAACCATGAGGGAGCGAGCAACGTTGTTCTTGCAGTCGCCCATGAAGACGAGAGTCTTGCCCTTGATGTCGTAGTTGAAGTTCTCCTGGACGGTCAGGATGTCGGCGAGCATCTGGGTGGGATGCCACTCAGTGGTCAGGCCGTTCCACACGGGCACGCCGGACTTAGCGGCGAGCTCCTCGACGTCGTCCTGGGCAAAGCCACGGAACTCGATGCCGTCATACATGCGGCCGAGAACGCGGGCGGTGTCCTCGATGGACTCCTTCTTGCCCATCTGCGACGAACCCGGATCGAGGTAGGTGACGCCCATGCCCAGATCCATGCCGCCGACCTCGAAGGCGCAGCGGGTACGAGTGGAGGTCTTCTGGAAGAGCAGAACGATGTTCTTGCCCTCGAGATAGCGGTGCGGAACGCCAGCGCGCTTCATGTCCTTGAAGTTCTTGGAGAGCTTGAGCAGGTACTCGATCTCCTCGGTGGTGAGGTCGAGGAGCTTGAGGAAGCTACGGCCGGAGAGGTTAACACCCATGGTTCGTTTCCTTTCGAAAAATGAATTACGCAAGTATTAGTGTTGCCCGTTTGACGGGCGAAACCGGTGCGGTTGTAGGGGGACCGCACCGGAAACGGAAAGACTTAGAGGTCCTCGCGCCAGAAGGGCATGCTCATGCAGCGCGGGCCGCCACGGCCGCGGGAGAGCTCGGCGGAGGGCACGACGAGAAGGTCCAGGCCCTCCTTGTACAGCA